>NZ_JBNHFW010000003.1:0-238799 GCF_059090685.1 Arthrobacter sp. Y3225209 | reverse complement strand
CCGCGCCGCGGCGCTGTCGGTTACGGCGCTCTTTCCGGGTGTGCCCTGGCCCGATGTGCCGGCGTCCGGTCCGCGTCCCCGGCCGGGACGGAACCCCTCTCCGTGCTTCACCGAGCCTGCATCCGCGACCGCGTCCTGGAGCTCCACCTCCTCCCAGCCGCTGGCCTGGAGCGACCGGACGAGCTGACCGCTGGCCACGACGTCGGACGCAGCCGCATCGGCCATCGCAGCCCACAGCGTCTGTTCCGCTTCGGCCGCGATGCCTTCGCTGACCGGGTGGTCCAGCTCGGCGGCCAGCTCGCGGGCATCCCGGATAATCGCCCGCAGCAGCCGCTGGCGTTCAACGCTGAGCCTGCGCAGCTGCTTCTGGTCCAGATCCTCCTGTGCCTCGCGCAGCGCCGCCCCGAGTTCCAGGACGCCGTCGAGTTCCTCCCTACGCCGGTGGGCCAGCAGGTTTACCAGCCACGCAGCCATGGACGGTTTCGGCAGCCGCTTGATCCGTTGGGCGAGGTCTTTGTTGCCATCACGTCCTGCCGCAGCGGACCTGGCATTCCGGGCCGCCGTGAAATCCGAGGGCAGCAGTGCGTAAAGCTCTGCGATAACTTCGCCCAGCCCCGGAGTTTCCTGCGGATGCTTCGCAGGCGACGTCACCCGAAGACTCCGAACCGTCCCAGCGCCACCAGCAGGGACAGGACCATGAGGATTGCCGCCAGCGCTATGCGGTTCCGTTCCCCGCGGCGCATATGGACAAAGATGGCCAGCGCCATCAGCACGGTCAGCCCTGAAGCGGCCAATGGCGTTAGTAGGGGAAGGGTCCCGGTTGCCTCGGGGACAACCAGCCCCACGGCAGCCAGTACTTCCAATATGCCGATGAGCTTTACGGTGGCCGGCGGGAAATCCTCCGGCCAGCGCAGGTTCTCGGCCAGCCGTTTATGGCGCTGGGTAATCTTCATAAAACCGACGCCGGCAAAAAGTAACGCCAGGACCAGCTGGACGAGCCATAGGACCAGAGACAGCATGGATGGGCGACTTTCTCGGTAAAAGGTCAGGGGCGGCGCAGGAACCGCCGTGAAACCATAACAACCCAAGCATGGTCTGCAGCCGGGGAACTGCGCAATAACGGGCGTGGCGCGGCCGCCGTGCCGCGGGCCCGTAAGGGGTGTCTGCGGCTGTCATCAGGCCCTCAGACTGCCGGGCACGGCCGTGCTGGAGCGCACCACAAACTCCGTGGGATAGAACCCCGATTCCCACAGCGGGTCCGTCGGTTCGTTCTGCATCAGTGCCAGGACCGCTGCCACCGCGGCGGCGCCCTGCCCAACGGGGTTCTGGCCAATGGTGGTGAGGCCGAAGACCTCACCCATATCGTGCCCGTCGATCCCGATCACTGAAAGATCCTCCGGGACCCGGAGCCCCAGTTCGCGGGCTGCGAGGATGGCACCCACGGCAATTTCATCCGCGGCGCAGAAAACCGCGGTGGGCCGCACATCCGGCCGGGCGAGGAGGGCCTTGGCGGCCCGGAACCCGCCGGCAACCGAGAACTCGGCACTGGAGATCCAGCTTGCCTCCGGAGTCAGCCCGGCGTCCCGCATAGCGGATTCGTAGCCGTTGCGCCGGGTGCCGCCGAGCTGGAAATCCCGTTCCAGCTCCTCCCCGCCGCCGATGTGCGCAATGCGGGTGTGCCCCAGGGAGATCAGATGCCGGGTGGCCAGGGAGGAGATACCGGCGTCATCCACCCGGATGGTGGTGGTGCCGGGCAGCGGGCCGCCGATGGCCACGATGGGCTTATCCACGGCCCGAAGCTGGGCCAATTCCTCCTCGGTCAGCCGCAGGGCGACCGTGATCACTGCATCCACCCGCTTGCGCCGGAGCATCTCAGTGAGCACGCTTTCCCGGTGGCCGGGCCCGTCGCTGGTGTTGTACAGCGTTAGGTCATAGCCTGCCTCGATCAGCGCCGAGGCAGCTCCTTCCAGCACCTGTGCAAAGTACCAGCGGCCGACGCTGGGCATCACCACTCCCACATTGCGGGTACGACCCGAGGCGAGGGAGGAGGCGTTGTAGGAAATGACAAAACCCAGTTCCTCGGCAGCACCGAGCACCCGCTGGCGCGTCGCTTCCGAAACGGCGCCGTTGCCGCTGAGCGCGCGGGAAACGGTCGCCGAGGAGACGCCGGCGCGGGCGGCTACCTCTTTGATTCCTGGCAAGGTTTCCCTCTTCTACTCTTTGCGGGCAGGGGTCAGCTTAGTCGAGTCGAACCCAGGCACTGTTGTCGGGAAGCAGGAAGCCGTCGTAGACAGCGCCGTTGCGGCTGCAGGCAATCAGCTCTCCCTGGGGCAGGGGAACGGCGTCGCTGCCCATGTTCATCAGGGCCGCGATGTTGCCATTGACGTAGGCAAGCACGCTGTCCGGGTATCCGGTGAGCCAGGCGAGGGAACCGTTGCCCAGGTCCAGCTTCCGGCGCAGATCCAGGGCCGTCCGGTAGAGGTTCAGTGTCGAATCGCGGTCCTGCCGCTGGACGTCCCGCGCCAGGTGCTGCCACTCCTCCGGCTGCGGGAGCCAGGAACCGCCGGCAGCACTGAAGCCGAGGGCGGGCGCCTCCGACGTCCAGGGGAGCGGAACCCGGCAGCCGTCCCGGCCCAGGCGTTCCCCGGCGGTGCGGTGGAAGGTGGGGTCCTGGCGGAACTCGTCCGGAAGCCGGGTGTGGTCCGGCAGTCCCAGTTCCTCGCCCTGGTAGAGGTAGACGCCGCCGGGCAGGCCCAGCATCAGCAGCGTGGCGGCGCGGGCCCGGGAGATACCCAGCCCGTGGTCCGGCTGCGGGTCGGCGGCTCCTATCCCGTCACCGGGCCGATCCTGATGCGTGGTGATACCAAAGCGGCTGACATGGCGGACGACGTCGTGGTTGGAGAGCACCCAGGTGGTGGGGGCGCCGACCTGGTCGAAGGCGCGCAGGGAGGACTCGATGACGTGGCGCAGTGCCGGGGCGTGCCAGGGGTGGTGCAGGTAGGCGAAGTTGAACGTCTGGTGCATCTCATCGGCGCGTACCCAGTCTGTGAGGCGTTCGATCGGGTCGATGGTCGCTTCGGCGCAGAGCACCCGGTCCCCGTCGTAGGAGTCCAGGATGTTCCGCCAGGACCGGTAGATGTCGTGGATGCCGGGCTGGCCGAACATGGGTGCTTCGGAGCCGGGGTAGCCCTCGGAGGAGGATCCGTCGGCGCGTCCGCCCCAGTCCGGCAGGCCGGTCTTTTTGATCAGGGCGTGGGCGACGTCCACGCGGAATCCGCCGACGCCGCGGTCCAGCCAGAAGCGCAGGATCCGTTCGAATTCGGCGTGCACGGCGGGGGAGTCCCAGTTGAAGTCGGGCTGGGAGGAGTCAAAGAGGTGCAGGTACCACTGTCCGGGGGTGCCGTCGGGTTCGGTGATGCGGGTCCAGGCCGGGCCGCCGAAGTGGGACTGCCAGTTGTTCGGCGGGGTGTCCCCGTTCTCGCCGGTGCCGTCGCGGAAGATGAACATGTCGCGTTCGGGGGAGCCGGGTCCTGCGGCCAGGGCTGCCTGGAAGAGGGGGTGGGCGTCGGAGCAGTGGTTGGGGACCAGGTCCACGATGACGCGGATGTGGTGGCGGGAGGCTTCGGCGATGAGGGCGTCGAAGTCCTCCAGGGTGCCGAAGATGGGGTCTACGGAGCAGTAGTCGGCGACGTCGTAGCCGGCGTCCTTTTGCGGGGAGCGGTAGAAGGGTGAGAGCCAGACGGCGTCGATGTCCAGTTCGGCCAGGGTGGCCAGTTCGGCGGTGATGCCCTGCAGGTCACCGATGCCGTCCCCGTTGAGGTCCCGGAAGGAGCGCGGGTAGATCTGGTAGATCACTGATGAGCGCCACCATTCACGGTCTCCGGAGGACGGATGAACGAGGGTGAGCGCCGAAGAATCGTCGAGTACAGAACTGAGCATGCCCACATCCTAGGGTGCTTTTCGGCAAAAACTGCAAACGCTTCCATTGCGTTTTCCCATGTGCCCCTTTTGGCCGCGTAAACCCCTCTGTAAGCGCCTTTCACGGCAGAAAATCCTCAGCATGCTGATGCATTCTCAGCGGCAAAAAAGCGGGTGTTGGACGGATTGTGTGCACGCGCTTACACTGACCTGTGTCGTAGCTCGCATCCGCAGTGCCCGGGCAGGGTCCCGTGCTTCTTCGCGGCAGCGATCATTTCCCCTTTACCGGGGTCCAAACAGAAGAGGTTCACCAATGAAGGTGCACACAACGGGTACGCCGGCCATCCGCCGCCGTACTTTTGCTCTCGGTGCCGTGTCGGTCACCGCTGCTCTTGTCCTCTCGGCCTGCGGAGGCGGCGACGCTGCCGACTCCGAGTCCGATGCCAAGGATCTTGCCTCGGGCGGAGCCACCACGCTGACCATGTGGGTGGACGCGGAACGCTCCCCGGCGCTGACCGACGTCACCGCCAAGTTCAAGGAAGATACCGGAATCGAAGTCAAGCTGGTCACCAAGGACTTCCAGCAGGTTTCGGATGACTTCATCACCCAGGTGCCCACCGGCAAGGGACCGGACCTGATTGTGGGTCCGCATGACTGGGTTGGAAAGTTTGTGCAGAACGGCGTGATTGCTCCGATCGAACTCGGTGACAATGCCGACAAGTTCCAGGAGACCGCCGTCCAGGCCATGACGTATGAAGGCAGCACCTACGGCGTTCCGTACTCGATTGAAAACATCGGTCTGCTGCGCAACGCGGACCTCGTGCCGGAACCTGCCGAGACCATGGACGAAGTGATCGCCAACGGCAAGCAGGCCGTCGCCGAGGGCAAGGCCGAGTTCCCGTTCCTGGTGGGCCTGGACCCCAAGCAGGGCGATCCGTACCACCTCTACCCGTTCCAGACTTCGCTCGGAGCACCCGTTTTCGGCACGGATGAGAGCGGCAGCTACGACGCCACCAAGCTCGAGCTGGGCAACCCGGGCGGCGCCGAGTTCGCGGCAAAGCTGAAGCAGTGGGGCGAGGCCGGCGACGGCATCCTCAACTCCAGCATCACGCCGGACATTGCCAAGGAAAAGTTCAGCGCCGGAGCGTCCCCGTACTTCCTGACCGGCCCCTGGAACGTTCCGGATGCCGAAGAAGCAGGCATCAACCTGGTAGTGGATCCGATCCCCACCGCCGGCCCGAACCCGGCCCAGCCCTTCGTGGGCGTCAACGGCTTCTTCATCAGCGCCAAGAGCCAGAACGCCCTGGCAGCCAACGAGTTTGCCCTCAACTACCTGAGCACCGAGGCAGTGCAGGACGAAATGTTCAAGGCCGGCGGACGGCCACCGGCCCTCACCGCGTCCTTCGACAAGGCCGCCTCTGATCCCGTCGTGGCAGCCTTTGGCGAGATCGGCATCAACGGCGTGCCGATGCCCGCGATTCCGGAAATGGAACAGGTCTGGGCGGATTGGGGCGGCACGGAGCTGGCCCTGATCAAGGGCCAGGGCGACCCTGCTGACTCCTGGGCCACCATGGTCTCCAACGTTCAGTCCAAGATCAGCAAGTAGGTAGGCGCGGGCCAACCTGCACTAACCGGCGGCGCAGAGCCGCCGTCCGGCGCGGACCGGGGCGCGGTGACATGCCGCGCCCCGGTTCGCCGCCCGTTCAAGGAGAACAAGATGGTTGATCAGCTGGATACGCCGGTGAACACAACCGGCCTCGGCGCCGGACGTGCACCGCGGCCCGGACGCGCGGCACGGAGCGATTCGCTGGGCGGCACACTGGCCAAGATTATTCTGCTCGGCATCACCGATGCCTTTGCCGTTTATGTGCTGATAGCGCTGTTCCTGAATGAAAAATGGGCGGTCCTGACCGTGGCAGCCCTGGTCACCCTGCTGATCAACTGGATCTACCTGCGGCGCGGAGGCCTGCCCGCCAAATACCTGGCCCCGGGTGTCCTTTTCCTGGCCGTATTCCAGGTTTTCGTGGTGGCCTACAGCGGGTATGTCGCCTTCACCAACTACGGCGACGGACACAACAGCACCAAGGCCGATGCCGTGTCGGCAATCCAGATGACCGCGCAGAAACGCGTGCCCGATTCCCCCTCCTACCGGATTACCGTGGTGGAAAAGGGCGGGACGCTGTCACTGCTGGCAACGGATCCGGACGGAACTGCCGAACTTGGCAGTGTGGATGAGCCCCTTGAGGAAGTCACTGCGGAGAAGGATGCCTCCGGCAAGGCCGTGGCCGTCGACGGGTATGAAACCCTGCAGTTCTCCGACCTGCTGCAGCGGCAGGACGAAATCCTGGCGCTCACCGTTCCGTTCTCCGAGGACCTGGACGACGGCACGCTCAAAACGTCCGACGGCGCGACGGCCTATGTCTTCAAACCGTCCCTCGTTTACGACGAGGCAGCCGGAACCTTTACCGACTCCGAGAACGGAAAGGTCTACTCCGACATCGGCGAAGGAGCCTTTGTAGCGGAAGACGGCGAGCGGCTGCCCACCGGTTGGAAGATCAACGTCGGGTTCGACAACTTTGCGCATGCCTTCAGCGACCCGGACCTCCGCGGCCCGCTGGTTGCCGTCATCATCTGGACCTTTACCTTCGCCGTGATGTCCGTGCTGCTGTGCTTCGGGCTGGGGCTGTTCCTGGCAGTTACCTTCAACCACGCCACCCTGCGCGGAAAGCGGATCTACCGAACCATCATGATCCTGCCCTACGCGTTTCCGGCGTTCCTTGCCGGGCTCGTCTGGTCCGGAATGATGAACCAGGACTTCGGGTTCATCAACAACACGTTCTTCGGCGGGGCCGACATTCCCTGGCTCAGCGACCCCTGGCTGGCCAAGGCAAGCGTGCTGTTGGTCAACACCTGGCTGGGGTTCCCCTACATGTTCCTGGTGTGCACCGGCGCCCTGCAGTCGCTGCCGGAGGAAGTCAACGAGGCCGCCCGTATGGACGGCGCCTCGGCCTGGCGCATTTTCCGCTCCATCAAACTGCCGCTGCTGCTGGTTTCGACGGCGCCGCTGCTGATTTCAACCTTCGCGTTCAACTTCAACAACTTCAATGTGATCTTTATGCTCACCGGCGGCGGGCCGCGCTTTGAGGATACGTCCATGGACATCGGCGCCACCGACCTGCTGATCACGCTTGTCTACAAGGTCGCCTTCGGGCAGGGCACCGGACGCGACTACGGCCTGGCCAGTGCGCTGGCCGTGCTGATCTTCATCATTGTGGCCATCATTTCCGCGATCAGTTTCCGGCAGACCAAGGCACTGGAAGAAGTGAACTCATGACAAACCTGCAGACGCTCCGCAAGTCACCGGCACGCCCCGCCGAGCCTGCGCCGGCGAAGCGCGCATCAGCCGGGGCATGGCTGAAGGAGAAGGGGTGGCGGCACCTGGTGGGCCTGGTGATTGGCGCCTTTGCGCTGCTGCCGCTGGTCTACGTGCTGTCCGCCGCCCTCAGCCCCACCGGAACGCTGGTTTCCACCAACGGGCTTTTCTCGACGGTCTCCCTCGATAACTTCTCCGCCCTGTTCTCCGACCCGCAGAAGCCGTTCGCCAAATGGTTCCTGAACACCCTCGTTATTGGACTGGTCACCAGCATTGGTACCGTCTTCCTCGGTGCCCTGGCTGCGTATTCCTTCTCCCGAATGCGCTTCCGGGGCCGGCGGATGGGCCTGCTGAGCCTGATGCTGCTGCAGATGTTCCCGCAGATGCTGGGCGTCGTCGCGATCTTCCTGTTGCTCAGCGGCATTTCCGACGTCGTTCCCTGGCTCGGCCTGGGCAGCCAGATCGGGCTGATCATGGTCTATCTGGGCGGCGCGCTGGGGGTAAACACGTACCTGATGTACGGGTTCTTTAACACGGTGCCGGTGTCCCTGGACGAAGCAGCACGGATTGACGGCGCAAGCCACATCCAGATCTTCTTCACCATCATCCTGCGCCTGGTCACTCCCATCCTGGCCATCGTCGGACTGCTGTCCTTCATCACGGCCACCGGCGAGTTCCTGATCGCCTCCATCGTGCTCAATGACCCGGATACCCAGACCCTCGCCGTCGGACTGTATTCCTTTGTGGGTGACAACCAGTCCCGGACCTGGGGAGTGTTCTCCGCCGGTGCGGTACTGGCGGCGCTGCCGGTGATGGCGCTGTTCCTGTTCCTGCAGCGCTACATCACCTCCGGGCTGATTGCCGGGTCGGTCAAGGGCTGAGCGGTCAGAAGCCAACCACGGGCCGGGGCCGGTAGGCCTCTTCAAGGACCGCGTATTCCTCCTCGGTGAACCGGATCTCGAGGGCCTTGATGTTCTCGTCCAGGTGGGCGGCGGCGGTGGCGCCGATCAGCGGGGCGGTGACCACCGGGTTGGCCAGGACCCAGGCCAGGGCCACCTGGGCACGGGTGGCGCCGAGTCCCTCGGCCACGTTGCCGACCGCGTCCACGATGCGGCGGTCGGTCTCCTCGTTGCCGCGATAGAGCTCATAACCCTGCTCATCGAAATCCTGACGGGCCGTCCGGGCGCCCCACGGGCGGGCCAGCCGGCCGCGGGCAAGCGGGGAATAGGGCAGGGCACCGATCCCGCGGTCCGCACACAGCGGCAGCATTTCCCGTTCCTCCTCCCGGTACAGGAGGTTGTAGTGATCCTGCATGGTGACAAAGGGAGCCCAGCCGTGCTGCTCCTGGAGGAACAGTGCCTTCGCGAACTGCCAGGCATACATCGACGAGGCGCCCAGATACCGCACCTTGCCGTCCCGGACCAGCTGGTCCAGGGTCTGAAGCGTCTCTTCCAGCGGGGTGTTCGCGTCCCAGCGGTGTACCTGGTACAGGTCGATGTAGTCCGTACCCAGCCGCCGCAGACTCTGTTCCACCTGCCAGATGATGTGTTTCCGGGACAGGCCCCACTCATTGGGCCCCGGGCCCATTTCGCCGTGGACCTTGGTGGCAATCACCACCTCGTCCCGGCGGCAGTATTCGGCGACGGCAGCACCCAGGATCTCCTCGCTGTGCCCGGCCGAGTAAACGTTGGCCGTATCGAAGAAATTGATGCCCAGCTCCACGGCGTGCCGCAGCAGGGACGTGGCCTCATCCTCGCGCAGAGTCCAGTTATGGGCGCCGCGGCCAGGGTCCCCGAAGCCCAGGCAGCCCAGCCCAATGGCAGAGACCATCGCTCCCGATCTGCCCAGTCTGGCGTACGTCATCGCAGTCATCGGCCAAGCCTCCGCCCAGATTGTCTCCGCGGTCCACTAACCGGTGATGCTACCCGTGACACCCCGGGCAGGATAGGCCCGGGGCCGCCTGGACAAAGGTAGGGCCCGGGGACGCCCGGGGGCTCCCTGATGCGGCCGCTGCAGTCCTATACTTGCCCACATGGTCACCCAAGCAGGTACCACACCCGGGGAACCCGGACCGGACACGGAACCCGCAAGGGGAGCCCCTGCCGGCAGGGAACCTGAACCTCCCACCGCCGACGGGCCGGTGGGCGCACTGCTGGTGCAGTACCTGCGCGGACAGTACCGGGAACTTCTGCACCACGAACCGCGGGTGCGCCGGAATGACGCGGACGGGGTGCACAAGATGCGGGTCGCTACCCGCCGGCTCCGTTCGGCACTCTCGAGTTACCGCTCCACGATGCAGCCCGAACCCGCGCGCTCGCTGCGCAGTGAACTGCGCTGGCTGGCGGGAGTCCTCGGCGAGGCCCGGGACGCCCAGGTGATGCGGCACCGGCTGAAGGAGCTGGTTGCCGGTGAGCCGGGGGACCTGGTGATGGGCCCGGTGAGCGCCCGGGTGGATGAAGAGCTGCTGCATGACTACCGCCAGGCCTACGGGCTTGTCATTGAGGCGCTGGACTCGGAACGGTATTTCCGCCTCCTGGACGGCGTGGAGGCGCTGGTGGACGGGCCGCCCTGGAACGGAACCGCAGAGGAGCCGGCCGGGACGGCGGCTGCCGCCATGATCCGCCGCGACCGCAAACGGCTTCACCGAAGGGTGCGGATGGCACGCGGACTCGCCGGCGAGGAACACGCAGAGGCACTGCACGAAGCACGCAAGGACGCCAAAAAACTGCGCTACGCGGCCGAGGTCTGGGAGGCTGTGCAGCCGGTGGAAGCCAAAGCCATGGTGGAGGCCGCGGAACACATCCAGAAGATCCTTGGGGAGCACCAGGACAGCGTCGTGACCCGGCAATACCTGCGCCGGATGGGCGCGTCGGCGTCCGCCGCAGGGGAAAACGGCTTCACCTACGGCCGGCTGCATGCACTGGAACAGGCGAACGCCGCGGCGGCGCGGGAGCGGTTTGCCCATGCCTGGAAAGGCTTCCCGTCCAGCCCCTGACCGGGCGGTACACGAAGGGATCAGGATGGACTCGCCATGGGCGCCGCTGCGGCGGCGGATGTTCCTTATCCTCTGGGTAGCGCAGTTGGGCTCCAATATCGGCACCTGGATGCAGACCGTGGGAGCGCAGTGGTTCCTGGTGGAGAACAGCGACAACCCGGCGCTGGTGTCCCTGGTCCAGACAGCCAACCTGGCCCCGTCCCTTTTGCTGGGCCTGGTTGCCGGGGTGCTGGCGGATGCGTTCAACCGGCGCCGGCTGATCCTCGGGGCAAATATTTTTGCCGCAGGTGCTGCGGCTACCCTCACCGTGGTGGCAGCCCTGGGATTGCTGAACCCCGATTCACTGCTGCTCTACACCTTCCTGATCGGCTGCGGAATGGCACTGAGCGCACCGGCCTGGCAGGCCATCACCCCGGCGCTGGTGCCGCGCAAAGAGGTCCAGGCCGCCGCGGCGCTGGGCAGCGTGGCGGTGAACACCGCCCGTGCGGTTGGCCCGGCCATCGCGGGGCTGCTGGTGGCCCTGATCGGCCCGGCGTTCGTTTTCGGGCTTAACGCCCTCTCCTTCATCGGCACGGCAACAGCCATTTATTTCTGGCGCGCACCGGCACAGGATTCAGCGGAGCGGGAGCACATGCGCGAGGCGCTCGCCGCAGGCATGCGCTATATCCGGGCGGCACCGCGGATCCGGCGGATCCTGCTGCGCAACGGGCTCTTTATGTTCCCGGCCAGCTCCCTGTTTGCGCTCCTGCCCATCGCCGTCAACGGACACCTGGGGCTCGGCTCCACCGGTTACGGACTGCTGCTCGGCGCACTGGGTGCCGGAGCCATCCTGGGGGTGCTGCTGCTGCCGTCGGCCCGGACGCTTTTCAGCGCCAACGCACTTCTGGGGATCAGTTCCGTGGTTTTCGCCGCGGGTGCCTTCGCCGCCGGTTACTGGCCGGCCTGGGCGGTTGCCCTGCTGCTGGTACCGGGCGGAATCGCCTGGATCTTTACCTTCTCCACGCTCAACGCCGCCATGCAGCTGACCCTGCCCGAGTGGGTGCGTGCCCGCGGGCTGTCCGTCTACCTCATGATCTCGGCCGGCTCGCAGGCCATCGGCGCCATGTTCTGGGGATCCGGGGCAACCGGCGCCGGCTACGCACCCACCCTCGCCTTTGCCGCCGTCGTACTCACCCTCTCCGGGGCCAGCGTGTTGGTGCTGCCGCTGCTGCCGGGAACCGGGAGACTGGACCGCAGTGTTGCCTCGGCGCCAAACCCTCATCTGGATGTTCCCGAGGAGCCGAAACCCGACGCCGGTCCGGTGACGGTCCTGATTTCCTACGATGTGCCGGCGGACCGCAGCGACGCCTTCCTCTTGGCGATGCATGAGGTACGCCTCACCCGGATGCGCACCGGAGCCACGGACTGGGAGCTGGTGCACTCCATCACCGAGGAGGAGCAGTTCCGGGAGATCTATGACGTGCCGACCTGGCGGGAATACCTGCGCCAGGAGCAGACCAGGACTACGGGGGAGGACCGCCGGGTCATCCGGGAGGCCTGGGACCTGACCGATGCCGAGCCCCGGGTGCGCTGGTTCCTGCCTGCACCGACCTGAGGTCCGGTCCCGGGGTTTCGGTTCGCCGGCAATGCAACGGATAGACTGGGAGCCGGTCCGAAGGCCGCTTCACAGGCGGCCGGTGCATGCGGGGTGGGTGCACCGAAAACGATGCAGTGAACAAACCATTAGTTGAGGTATTTTGCGAGATTTTAGTGCACGCCTGGCCACTGCCGAAGAGATCGACAACTGGGATAAACACGTGCTGGCGAACCCCGGGGGCGGCAACGTCCTGCAGTCGGCCTCCTTCGCCGAGGTGAAGTCCCACCACGGCTGGAATCCCGTCTACCTCGCCGTCACCGGACCCGATTACGTGACCTACACGCTCGCGATCGAGAAGAAAGTCCGCGGCCTGGGCAGCCTGTGGTACCTGATCAAGGGTCCCGACGTCGCGGCACCCGAAGACGTGCCGCTGGTGGTGAACGCGCTCGTCCGCTTTATCCGGGAGAACCGGCTGCGGGTCTTTGCGATCAAGGTGGAGCCGGACATTGTGGACAGCGAGGAGGTGCGGGCACTGTTCACCGGCGCCGGGTTCATCAAGACGTTCAACCTGCAGCCCAACGATTCAACGGCACTGCTGGATACCTCTCCGGACTCCGAGCAGCTGCTTAAGAACCTTTCCTCCCGCGGCCGCAACGCCGTCCGCCGGGCTATCCGCGAAGGCGCCGATGTGCGCCGGGTGGAACCCACGGAAGAGAACATGCGGACCATGTACCGGCTGATGGCCCATATTGAGGACCGTTCCGCCGCACGCCTGCGCTCCTATGAGTACTACCACCGCTTCTGGTCCAACTTCGTGGCCGCCGGACAGGGACGCTTCTACTTCGCGTTCGAGGACGGCGAGCCCACGGTGGGCGCGTTTGTGATCGCCTACGGAAACAAGGGCACCTATAAGGACGGCGGGTCCAAGCCGAAGCGCAGCCAGTACGGAGATTCGCACCTGGTCCAGTGGATGGCCATCAACGAACTCAAGGACGAGTGCGGCATCACCTCCTATGACTTCTGCGGCACCCCGCCGAGCGACCGGCTCAAGGACAAGAGCCATCCGCACCACGGACTGGGCCTGTTCAAGACCAGCTTCTCAAAGACGGTCACCGACTTTGTGGGTTGCTATGACTTTGTGGTGGACCCGGTCCGGTACCGGATCTGGAACACCATCGGCGAAAAGGTGGCCCGGCAGATTTACTGGCGCCGCCACCAGCAGCCGTTCTACTAAAACCAGCAGAGCACGAAACACAGGAACCGGGCGGAGCCCCGGGTCACCATGCGAAAGGGTGAGTCTTTGGAGAACACATCCGGTCCGGGCCGAGGCAGGCCCGGACCGAAGCCGGATTCGGCACCCAACCCGGACCCGGTTGCGGGGCTGATACCCGTAGTCAGCGTCCCGGCCGGGCGGGGAGCCCGGGCCGGGAAAGGGCCGGGCCCGGGAGCGGAATCCCGGGGACAGGGCGCAGCGGCAAAATCGCTGGGCGCTGCAGGGAAGGCGCCCGCCCCGCCGTCGACACCGCCGGGCCGCCAGCCCACCGGAGAGATGCCCACCGCCGCGCTGCGCAGCACCCGGCCCAAGCCGCCGCCCCCCACCACCTCGGTCATCCGGCCTGCCGGCGCCAAAGCGCTCAAGCCGGAGCGTGGACGAAAGGCGGCGGATCCCCGTGAAAAACGGCCCGCCCGCACACGGAAGACCGTTCCTTCGGGGATAGCTCCGGCCGGCTCCACGGCGGTCCGCACCGACCGGTCCTCGGCGGCAGCGCGGCGGATGCTGCGCCGGCTCGTCCAGGGTGAGAACCCGCCGACGCAGGCCATGTCCATTGTGGAGCGGCTGGCGGGCAGCCCGTACGCCAATCCGCTGGTGCGCTCGGGCACGGACGCCAACGCCCGCAAGACGTTGGACCTTGCCCTCAGCCTGGCTGAAACCATGTTCCGTTACGGTGCAGGTGCCCTGGAAGTGGAAACCGCCATCATCGCCGTGACCGCCGCATTCGGGCTTGAGAGCATCGAAGTGGACATCACCAACCAGTCGGTGCTGCTCAACTATTCACCCAAGGACCAGACCCCCATCACCGTCATGCGGGTGGTCCGCTCCTGGACCAACAACTATGCCGGTCTGGGCCTGGTGCACCAGCTGGTGACGGAGATTATCGACGGCGGGCTCAGCCGTGCCGAAGCGGCGAACCGGCTCAACGAGATCACGCACCGGCCCAAGCCCTTCCCGCGCTGGGCGGTGACCTTCTCTGCAGGCATCTTCGCTGCCGCGATTGTCGGCTTCATCGGCGGCGGTCCGCTGGCCTCGCTGGTGGGCTTCGCCGGAACGGTCATGGTCAGCCTGCTCCAGCGGGTGCTGGGCCGCTGGCGGGTGCCGGATTTCTTTACAACGGCGGCCAGCGGTTTTGTCGTCACGGCGATGGCGATGATCTTCTGGTCCATGGAAGTGCCAATCTCCCCGGGCATTGTGGTGGCCGGCGGGATCCTGCTGATGCTGCCCACCGGGCGGCTGGTCTCCGCGGTCCAGGATGCCATCAACGGGTTCCCGGTGACGGCCTCCGGCCGGTTCCTGTCCGCGTTCCTTACCTTCGGCGCGCTGGTGGCCGGGATCGCCGTGGCCCTGGTCATGGGGGCCCTGTTCGGGATGGCCCGGCTGGATGTCACGGATGTGGCCTCGTCCCAGTATTCCTTCCCGGTGACGCTGCTGCTGCTGGCCGTTGCCCTGGCCACCATCTGCATTGTGGAACAGTCCCCGCGTGCGCTGGTGCTGCCCACGGTCCTGATCGGCCTTGCCGGATTCCTGGTCTACCAGTTAGCCGAAGCCGGGGGAGTGGGGCCCCGGCTTACACCCGCCGTGTCCGCTATCTTCATCGGCATGGTGGCACGGATCGTGGCGCTGCGGATGGGTGCGCCGCAGCTGATCGTTGCGGTCCCGGCGGTGCTGTTCCTGTTCCCCGGACTGGCGATCTTCCGGTCCATGTACGGGCTGAGCATTGACGCCGAGGACATGTACGCGGGGGCGGTGGGGCTGTTCGACGCCCTGACCGTCATCCTGGCGATCTCCGGCGGCGTTGTCCTGGGCGATAACCTGGGGCGCCCCTTCACCCGCAACCTGAACGGCAACGACAGGCGCAACCGGCGCCGGTAATGGCCGCCGCGGAACGGTTCGGTGAACCGCAAAGGGCCGGGTCCGCTGTGCACTGCACGGCGGACCCGGCCCTTTGGCTATGCGTGACTAGAGGATCTTGCCCACTGGCGTGCGCTTTTCGGCCTGGAAGACGTCTTCGGTCCGCCCGGCAGCCCAATAACCGGAAAGGGATACCTGGGACCGTTCCAGGCCCCGGTGGCCAAAGAGTACATCCCGGAGGGACTTCATGGCCTCCCGCTCACCGTGGGCAAAGACCTGCACAGTACCTTCGCGCCACTGGACCGCAGCCACGGCATCCGTGAGAACGGTGCTCCGGCCCGCGGGAGCACCGTTGCGGTACAGCCAAGTCAGCTCAACACCGGCCGGCGCGCTGATCGGCTGGCGGTCAGCGGGACCCGCCACCTCAATGAGCGCCTGGCCGACGGCGTGTGCGGGCAGTGCCTCCAAAACGGTGGCCGCGGCCGGAAGCGCGGATTCGTCGGCGGCGAGCAGGTACCAGTCCGCCTCGGGGTCCGGGTTGAAAGCTCCGCCGGGACCGGAGAACGTCAGGGGCTCTCCGGGCTGTGCCGCAGCGGCCCAGGGACCGGCGAGCCCTTCGTCACCGTGCACCACAAAGTCAATGCTGATTTCCCGGGCGTCCAGGTCCACCCGCCGGATGGTGTAGGTGCGCGAAACGGGCCAGTGCTCACGTTCGCTCCGGGCCCGGATGGTCTCCAGATCCTCCGTGCCGTCCAGCGGACGTCCGTCAGGACCAAACCAGATCTTGCAGTAGGCGTCGGCGCAGCTGTTGGGCCGGAACCGGTCGAAGCCCGGCCCGCCTGCGGTGATCCTGACCATGTGTTCGCTGATCTGTTCGCGCCGAAGAACCTCAAGGGTCAGCAGGGGACGCTGCGGCCGGGACGTTGCCTCCCGGGGGCGTCCCGGCTCCTGCGGGGCGGACATTGCATCGGGCATGAGTGTTTCTCCTAGGGAAGGGCCTGCAAACTACCGTACCGTGCCCAGCTGCCAGTCCACCGGCCCCGCCCCCTGCCGGGCAAGCAGCTCATTGACCCGGCTGAACGGCCGGGAACCGAAGAATCCGCGGCTCGCTGACA
This sequence comes from Arthrobacter sp. Y3225209, assembly GCF_059090685.1. NCBI lineage: Bacteria > Bacillati > Actinomycetota > Actinomycetes > Micrococcales > Micrococcaceae > Arthrobacter > Arthrobacter sp. Y3225209. The sequence goes on along the minus strand of NZ_JBNHFW010000003.1, from coordinate 222,695 downwards.
AGGGACTGGGATGGGCGGATTCAACCGTAGGTGCCCCGTCGAGGAAGGGTTTGATGCTTTGGGCATCGCGCCCCCACAGCACGCCAACCAGCGGCAGCCGTGTGCCGTCAGGTCCGCGGCGGGCAGCCAGCGAACGCACGGCCAGTTCAGTGATTTCCTCCCACCCGCGGCGGCGGTGGGACCCGGCAGCGCCGGACCTGACGGTCAGCACCCGGTTCAGTAGCAGGACGCCCTGGTCCGCCCAGGCGCTGAGGTCACCGGACGGGGAAGGGGAGATGCCGAGGTCCGTCTGCAATTCGGTGAAAATGTTCTTCAGGCTCCGGGGCAATGGTCGAACGTCTGCACCCACGGAGAAGGAGAGTCCGACGGCGTGTCCGGGCGTGGGGTACGGGTCCTGGCCCAGGATCAGGACCTTGACCGAGGACATCGGGCGCTGGAACGCCCGCAGGACGTTCTCCGGCGCCGGAAGTATCTCATGGCCCAGGGCGCGGTCGGATTCCAGGCCGGCGGCAAGTTCATGGAATCTTTCCGTGAGCGGGCTTAGCGACTCCGCCCAGTCAGCTGCCATCAGGCCGGAGAGACCTGCCGGAGCGGCGAAGGGAATCGGAGCGCCGGGCGCAGCCGGAGCCGCGTAGGAGAACAGCGGGGGCTCGTTGATTGCGGGCTCGTTAGTGGTCACTGGTCCATCCTGTCATTGCCTGCGGCGCCTGCAGCCCGCCACGACTCCGGCGTGGACCTACCCGTCCTTCTCCGCCTGATGGAAGCTGCCGCTGCCGCCTGTTTCATCAGGCAGCGAATCCACCGGGATGATGACTGTGTCCCGCAGTTTCCAATCCAGGTCCATGCAGCCGGCCCGGGCGGCGTTGATGCGTCCGAGCGTCAGATCCTTCTCCCGGCGGGGCACAACGAATGCCTCCACGTGGAATACCTGGCCCTCGTCGCGCACACGGACGCCGGCGTCGCCCACCCAGTCCAGGCTGCGCAGGTACTCCCGGACCTTTCCCCCCAGGGGATGCGGGCCGTCGTCGTCAAAGGTGGTTGCGGTGGTGTCCATCAGGTCGGTGACCGCGCCGCGCATGTTCCGCAGCCCGTCGCGAAGGATGCTGGCTGCAATGAACAGGGCGGCCGCGGCGTCGGCCCACCAGAATCCCAGACCGATCCCCGCGACGCCCACAATGGTGCCCGCCGAGGTCATCCAATCCGCCTTGTTCATGTCGGCGTCCGCATACAGCACCTTGTTGTGCAGCTCGCGGGCCAGCTTCATCTTGGCCCGGCCCAGGAAAACGGGAGGCGCCCCGGTGATCGCCATGACTGCAATCATCAGCCAGCCAAGCCACACGGATTGTCCGAGCAGCTCAATGGTCCCGATGGGAGGGTGTTCCCCCTTCAGCAGGCCGCTGCCGGAGTCGAAGATAAGGAACGCGCCCATCGAGACCAGGGCGACGGCGGCCACCAGATGGGCCACGCCGATGGAGCGGTGGTAGCCGTACGGGTAGCGCGCGTTGGGGCGTTTTCCGGCGATCCGCACTCCCATCAGGAAGGCGAGCGGCGGGATGAAGGAGAGTGCGTCCTCGATACCTGCGGCCTTCATCGCCTGCGAATTGCCCATAACGGTAAAAACCAGGGTCACCGTCACGGCAAGGATGGCAATGGTGAGCCATTCGAGGTGGACGGCGCGGCGAAGGATCTTCTCCTGTTTCGCGTTGAGTTCGGTACGTCCAATCCAGGTGCTCACTGCTGCTCCCCGTGTTCTGCCAGGAATTCCTCCAGCCGGACCAGGAAGGCGTTTTCCCCCAGCGGTGCCGCCATCACGAGCTTGCGCTGCTTGCCGTAACCATCCGTCACTTCGGCATAGGGCCGGGTGAGGGCCGCCTTGTCGGTCCACGGGCTGGAATCGCTCAGGCCGCCAATGACCAGGTCAAGATCGCCTTCCGCGAGCCGCTGCATCAGGTGTTCCTCGCCGGACTCGAAGAATTCCACGTCCGCGTCTACGGATGCGGCGAAGTCACGAACCAGGTCCGTTTCGCTTCCGGCGGGTTCCCCGTCCCCGTCCACCTCCGTGAAGGGTGGGGCGTTGGACACACCCACGCGCAGGGTGCCGCCGGAAACACGCTCCAGTGTTCCCTCCGGATCCGAGGGCAGGGCACTGCAGGAAACCGTGAACGGCACCACCGTGCAGGCGAGGAACAGCAGCCAGACAAAACCGGGAAAGCGTCGAGTCATAGTCTGACCATAGCGCGGTTGCCTGCACAGCGTCCTTGTCCGCGGCAGTGCACTAAATGACAAGCCTGTTATTCCCAATTAGCATGTCTGAGTAGGCAGGACAAGGATCTTTCATGGGAGCACGTGTGGCTGAGGCAGCGGAAGCATCATCGGAAACCGGGCGGTTTTCCCTCGATGAATCGGTGGATCCGGACAGTCCGCTCGGCGTCAGGGAACAGCAGATGCTCGCACTGGAGCGGGCATGGTGGAAATACGCCGGCGCCAAGGAACAGGCCATCCGCGACCTGTTCGGGATGTCGGCCACCGCGTACTACCAGGTGCTGAACGCCCTCATCGATACCGAAGAGGCGCTGGCCCATGACCCGATGCTGGTCAAGCGACTGCGTAGACTACGTACGACCCGCCAGAACGCCCGTACCGCCCGCCGTATGGGCTCCGGCATCTAGCTCCGGTCCACCAACCACCATTTGGCGGCCCAGGATGCGGCGCCACCAGAACAAGGATTGATTCTCCACTATGAGCCAATACCCCAGGGACGAGTTCGACAAGGTCCCCGAAACCTCGGCGCGGCAGGGCGTGCACCGTGAACGCCTCATTCCGTCGCGTTCACGCGGCCTGGGCCTGCTGATCACCGTGGGCGTACTCGCACTGGTCATCGGCCTGGCCGCCTACTTTGTGGTGCCGCGCCTGGGCATTGACCTGGGTGGCGCAGATCCTGAAGCCTCTTCGACGGCGTCGGCACCCGCCGAGCCCGCGGCTTCCCCCACGCCCACACCTGAGGACACCGCCGGCGAGACAGAAGAAGCCGAGGAAACCGCGGCGCCGAGTCCCGCGGCCACGCCCGAGCCCACGCCCTCAGCCGAGCCCGAACCGGCGGTGGACCGGACGCAGCCCGTGACAGTGCTTAACGCCAGTGGAATCAGCGGTCTTGGTGCCTCCGTTTCCGGCCGGATCTCCGGCGCCGGGTGGCCGGTGGGGACGGTGGGTAACTGGACCGGAGTGCCCCAGCAGGCCTCGGGTGTCTATTACAGCTCACCGGACCAGGCAGCCAACGCCCGCGAGGTTGCTGCGCAGCTCGGCATCCCCACGGTTATGGAAACACCCGGATTTGCCGTAGTTACGGTGGTCCTTGGACCCGGATTCCAGTAGCCGCACGGAGAAAAACACCAAAACGTTATCCTCCTGCCCGCATGTGATGCAGAACACCATGGTTAGAGTAATGCCAGCCGCCGGAGGGCGGCACTGAAAAATCACGGTTGGAGAAAGAGCATGGCGCAGGGGATCGTCAAGTGGTTCAACGGGGAGAAGGGGTACGGCTTCATTACCCTCGACGAAGCGGAAACGGATGTATTTGTTCACTGGTCCTCGATCCAGGCCTCGGGTTACCGGACCTTGGAAGAGGGCCAGCGGGTCGAGTTTGAAATAGGCCAGGGGCAGAAGGGTCCCCAGGCTGAAGAGGTCCGGGCCGTATAGCGGCCCGGCGCGGGCCTTGCCCCGTCCCGTACAGGGGAATAAAAGCAGCGGTGGAGCATCAGCTCCGCCGCTGCTTTTGCTTCTCCGGCAGCCTGTACAGGGGATCACTGTGAGGCGCGCGGCAGGGCGGCGTGATGGCTTGCACTCAGTGTGCGGGAGTGCTAATTATTGACTTAGCACTCTTGCCGGATGACTGCTAAAAGTCCGACGGCGTTGAGTGAACCAGCAACCCACTGGGGTGAGGTCAGGGGAGCGCGTAAAGAGATCGCGCGAGCCTGGCCGTCCGTCGCGGGCACCTCGGCAGGAATGCAACATTTTGCTCCAAGCATGACTGTTCCGGAAGGACGATAGCCGTTATGGCCAAGATCATTGCATTTGAAGAAGAGGCACGCCGCGGCCTCGAGCGCGGGCTGAACACCCTCGCCGATGCCGTCAAGGTGACCCTCGGCCCGCGTGGCCGCAACGTGGTTCTGGAAAAGAAGTGGGGTGCCCCCACGATCACCAACGATGGTGTTTCCATCGCCAAGGAGATCGAGCTGGACGATCCCTACGAGAAGATCGGCGCAGAGCTGGTCAAGGAAGTTGCCAAAAAGACTGACGATGTTGCCGGTGACGGCACCACCACGGCAACCGTCCTGGCCCAGGCACTGGTTCGGGAAGGCCTGCGCAACGTTGCCGCCGGCGCCGACCCGCTGAGCCTGAAGCGCGGCATCGAGAAGGCCGTTGCGGCCGTCACCGAAGAGCTGCTCGCTTCCGCCAAGGAAATCGAGACCAAGGAGCAGATTGCTGCTACCGCTTCCATCTCCGCCGGTGACCAGCAGATCGGCGACCTGATCGCCGAGGCACTGGACAAGGTGGGCAAGGAAGGCGTCATCACGGTCGAGGAGTCCAACACCTTCGGCCTGGAGCTGGAACTCACCGAAGGCATGCGCTTCGACAAGGGCTACATCTCCGGTTACTTCGTCACCGACGCAGAGCGCCAGGAAGCGGTCCTCGAGGATCCGTACATCCTGATCGTCAACTCCAAGATCTCCAACGTCAAGGATCTGGTTGCCGTCCTCGAGAAGGTCATGCAGTCCGGCAAGCCGCTGCTGATCATCGCCGAAGACGTTGAGGGCGAAGCCCTTGCCACCCTCGTGGTCAACAAGATCCGCGGCACCTTCAAGTCCGTAGCCGTCAAGGCACCGGGCTTCGGCGACCGCCGCAAGGCCCAGCTGGCTGACATCGCCATCCTCACCGGTGGCCAGGTCATTGCCGAAGAAGTTGGCCTGAAGCTTGAAAACGCCACGCTCGACCTGCTCGGCAAGGCCCGCAAGGTTGTTGTCACCAAGGACGAAACCACCATCGTTGAAGGTGCAGGCGACGCCGAAGAGATCGCCGGCCGCGTGAACCAGATCCGCGCCGAGATCGAGAACTCCGATTCCGACTACGACCGCGAGAAACTGCAGGAACGCCTGGCCAAGCTGGCCGGCGGCGTTGCAGTCATCAAGGCCGGTGCCGCAACCGAGGTTGAGCTGAAGGAACGCAAGCACCGCATTGAGGACGCCGTCCGCAACGCCAAGGCTGCCGTTGAAGAAGGCATCGTCGCCGGTGGCGGCGTTGCACTCATCCAGGCCGGCCTGAAGGCCTTCGCCAACCTGAACCTTGAGGGTGACGAAGCAACGGGCGCCAACATTGTCCGCGTTGCCATCGACGCTCCGCTGAAGCAGATCGCCTTCAACGCCGGCATGGAGCCGGGCGTTGTGGTGGACAAGGTCCGCGGCCTGCCCGAAGGCTTCGGCCTGAACGCAGCCACCGGCGAGTACGAAGACCTGCTGGCAGCCGGCGTCAACGATCCGGTAAAGGTGACCCGCTCTGCCCTGCAGAACGCGGCCTCCATCGCCGGCCTGTTCCTGACCACCGAAGCTGTGGTTGCGGACAAGCCGGAGAAGGCCGCTCCCGCCATGGGCGGCGGCGACGAAATGGCCGGCATGGGCGGCATGGGCGGCTTCTAAGCCCCCGGTTGCTCCCAGCTGACGCGTAAACAGGCGCGGTACCCGCACAGGGTGCCGCGCCTGTTGCGTTACCCCGGACCGGAGGGCCCTCCGGGGCGGTATTCCGCAGGCTAATGCATGAACAGCGAGGTGTTTGCCGCTTCGGTTTCGGCGTACTGGGCGGACGCGAAAGCCAGGGCCTGGTTGATGCTGTCCAGCGACTCCTCCACCCGTGCCTGCGTGGCGCGCCAGTCGGTGACCAGCGACTGGAAATTGGCCGACGCCGACCCCCGCCAGATCTCGCTCAGCGACGCGAGCCCGGTCTGCATTCCGTTCACGTCCGCCCGCAGGCGTTCGATGGTTCCCTGCACTTCGGCGCTTTTGGCGGAGAGCGCCTCACTGTCCACAGCAAATAAAGGCATGTCTTTTCCTCCTGGTAGGAACTCACTATCGGTACCGGGAAGGCTAATACTCGCTGCTGAGCCGCTGGACGGCAGGGGCGGCGTTGTGGGCGCACTGCCCTGCCCGCAGGCCGCCTGCAGGGCTGGGGAGGCCGGGTGGACCACAGGGTGATCCGGGTCCGGAGTCAGGATTCCGGGTTGTCCCCGGTATCCGTGTGATGCTCGTGCTCGGGCAGCTGCTCCGGTGCCCGGTACGGGAGCCGGATGGAGAGGGTGGCTCCGCCGCCCTCGGTTTCCACGAGCCGGACGGTTCCGTCATGCTGGGCCACCAGTGCGGCCACAATGGCCAGTCCCAGGCCCGTGCCCCCGGTTTCCCGGTAGCGGGAGGAATCCGCCCGGTAGAAGCGCTCAAAGACCCTGGCGGCGTCGTCCTCGGAAATGCCGGGACCGTGGTCGCGTACCTCCAGCACCGCGTCCATGCGGTCATGGATCACCGGGGCCACGCCCACGGCCACCTCGATGGGGGAGCCCTCGGGGGTGTACCGCAGCGCGTTGGTCATCAGGTTTGCCACCACTTGCCGCAGGCGGGCTTCATCGCCAATGGTGGGCGCGCTCTGCGGTCCGTTGCCGTCCAGGCCCACCACCCTGATGTCGCGGTCCGGGGCGCTGGCACGTGCGTCCATGGCGGCGTCGTTGCCCAGGATCATCAGGTCCACCGGTGCATACTCCAGCGGACGCTGTTCATCCACGCGGGCCAGGGTAAGCAGGTCCTCCACCAGCTGGCCCATCCGCTTGGCTTCGCTTTCAATCCGGCCCATGGCGGCCGCTACCTCTTCGGGTTTCTGCAGGGCACCGTGCCGGTACAGCTCCGAGAAGCCCCGAATCGTCACCAGCGGGGTGCGCAGCTCATGCGAGGCGTCCTGGATAAAACGGCGCATTTTGCGTTCGGACTGCGTGCGTGCGGCGAAGGCCGTTTCGATGTGCGCCAGCATGGCGTTCAGCGAGCGGGACAACCGGCCGATTTCGGTGGCGGGGTTGCCGACCTCCACACGGCGGCTCAGGTCTCCGGCGGCAATGGCAGCGGCCGTTTTCTCCACCTGGCTCAACGGCCGGAACTGCCGGGTCACCGCCCAATAGGCAATTCCGGTGGCGCCGAGGGTACCCAGCAGCCCTACGGAAAAGACCAGGGAGGCCGCCTCATCAACCGTGGCGGCCACGGAGTCCAGCGGAACCGCCACGGCCACGGAGCCGGGCAGATTCGCAAAATCGTAGATCCGCACGCGCCAACCTTTGGACAGCGGAGCCGTGCCGCGGACATCAAAGCCGCGCGTATCCATCTCTGCCACCTGCTCGGCGGTGTAATTGCCCAGCAGCGGCACATCCGTGGCGGATTCCGAGTGGGTGGCCGGACCGTGCGTTCCGTCCTCGTTCAGGTACAGGCCGTAATAGCGGAAAAGCGAGGCATCCGTGCTGGCCTCGTTGACCACCAGATAGCGCGAGACGTTCGGGGCGTTTTCCTCAATGTCCGCGTCCAGCCGGCCAACCAGGATCTGGCGCAGTACGTAGATCGTGGCGAGGCCGGTGATGGTTACCGTCACCACCATCAGCACGGCCATGATGGCGACAAGCTGCGACCGCAGCGACGCGGATTTCCAGCGGCGTATCAAGGGCCTAGCGCTTCTCCGAAGAGCGAAGCAGGTAGCCGACGCCGCGCTTGGTCTGGATCAGCGCGGGCGCGTCCGGGCTCTTGTCGATTTTCCGGCGCAGGTAGGAAATGTAGGACTCCACAATGGAGGCGTCGCCGTTGAAGTCGTATTCCCACACGTGGTCCAGGATCTGCGCCTTGGACAGCACCCGGTTGGGGTTGAGCATCAGGTAGCGCAGCAGCTTGAATTCGGTGGGGGAGAGGTCGATGGTGACGCCCCCGCGCCGGACCTCGTGGGCGTCGTCGTCGAGCTCCAGATCATCCACCCGGATGACTGCGTCGTCGTCGTCCAGCGGCTGGGTGCGACGCAGCACCGCCCGGATGCGGGCGACTACCTCGTCGAGGCTGAAGGGCTTGGTGACGTAGTCGTCACCGCCCACGGTCAGCCCGGTGACCTTGTCCTCGGTGTCGTCGCGGGCAGTCAAAAAGACCACGGGGAAGTGCTGTCCGGCCGCGCGCAGGCGCCGGGTCAGCGTAAAGCCGTCCATGTCCGGAAGCATCACGTCCAGGACGGCCAGATCCGGGTTGTGGGAGTCAACGGCGGCCAGGGCCTCACGGCCGTTGGCGGCAGCGACGACGTCGAAACCGGCGAACCGCAGCGAGGTGGAGAGCAGCTCGCGGATGTTCGGCTCGTCATCAACAACAAGTAGGCGTGCTTCAGGGGTAGACGATTTGTTCACCCCGCCAGTTTCTTACATTTAGCTGGACGTTGTCTGTAGGTGGACCGGATAGTTCCTGAATGGCGCCGGGGAATCCTAAAGGTCCCCGCTACACCGGTTTTTCGATATCGGAGGCGTCCAGGATGGAATAGGCGTAGCCCTGCTCGGCCAGGAACCGCTGCCGCTTGGCGGCGAAGTCCTGGTCCAGGGTGTCCCGGGCCACCACGGTGTAGAAGTGTGCCGCCTTGCCATCGGCTTTGGGCCGCAGCAGCCGGCCCAGCCGCTGGGCCTCCTCCTGCCGGGACCCGAAGGAGCCGGAGACCTGGATGGCCACGGAGGCTTCGGGCAGGTCGATGCTGAAGTTGGCGACCTTGGACACCACCAGGGTGTTCAGCGTTCCCTCACGGAATTCGTTGAAGAGCCGCTGGCGTTCCTTCACCGGGGTGTCGCCCTTGATAACGGGAGCGTCCAGGCGCTCCGCCAACTCGTCCAGCTGGTCCAGGTACTGTCCGATCACCAGGGTCTGCTCACCCGTGTGCCGGCGGACCAGCTGTTCGACGACGCCGGTCTTGGTTTCCGAGGTGGAGCACAACCGGTACTTGTCGCCGTCCTCGGCCATGGCGTAGGCCACCCGCTCATCCCGAGGCAGGTCCACCCGAACCTCGATGCATTCGGCCGGAGCAATGTAGCCCTGCGCCTCGATGTCCTTCCACGGCGCGTCATAGCGCTTGGGGCCGATCAGGGAGAAGACCTCGCCCTCACGTCCGTCTTCCCGGACCAGGGTAGCGGTCAGGCCCAGCCGGCGCCGGGCCTGCAGATCCGCGGTCATCCGGAAGATCGGTGCCGGCAGCAGGTGGACCTCGTCATAAATAATCAGTCCCCAGTCATTGGCGTCCAGCAGTTCCAGGTGCGGATACAGGCCGCCGCGCTTGAGCGTGAGGACCTGGTAGGTGGCGATGGTGACCGGCCGGACCTCCTTCACCGCGCCGGAGTATTCACCGATCTCGTCTTCGGTCAGCGAGGTGCGCTTGAGCAGCTCATCCTTCCACTGCCTGGCGGAGACGGTGTTGGTGACCAGGATCAGGGTGGTGGTGGAGCTGGTGGCCATGGCTGCCGCGCCCACCAGGGTCTTGCCCGCCCCGCACGGCAGGACCACCACGCCGGAGCCTCCGGCCCAGAAGTTCTCCGTGGCCAGCTTCTGGTAGGGCCGCAGCGCCCAGCCGTCCTCGTTGAGCAGAATGGGGTGCGGAGTCCCGTCGACATAACCGGCCAGGTCCTCAGCCGGCCAGCCAAGCTTCAGGAGCAGCTGCTTCAGCTGTCCGCGCATGGCGGACTGGACCACCACGGTTTCGCCGTCGATCCGCGGACCCAGCAGCGGCTGGATCTTCTTGGCGTGCATAACTTCTTCCAGCACCGGGTAGTCATTGGTCCGCAGCACCAGCCCGTGCTGGGGGTCCTTTTCCAGCCGCAGCCGCCCGTACCGGGACATGGTGTCTTCAATGTCGATCAGCAGCGCATGCGGCACCGGGAAGCGGGAGTAGGTCAGCAGTGTGTTCAGCACCTGCTCGGCGTCGAGGCCGGCAGCGCGGGCGTTCCACAGACCCAGCGGGGTGAGCCGGTAGCTGTGGATGTGCTCGGGGGCACGCTCCAGCTCGGCAAAAGCCGCAATGGCATGCCGGGCCTCGGTAGCCTGCGGGTGATCGACTTCCAGAAGAATCGTCTTATCGCTTTGGACAATCAACGGTCCGTCAACCATGTGCCGGGCTACCCTCCACTATTTCCACGTCCATAATCCGATGTACTGACACTGTACGTTCCACGTCATGCCGCGGGTCGTAGACCCGCACCCTGCCCTCATTCACTGAAAGGGGAACAAAGATCTCCTGGCGCTGATTCCCCTGGCTGTCCACCACGCCCATCCGTACAGAGCTTTTTGTCCGGATAGCCTTGCGCAGGGTTTCCAGGCTGACCAGGGACTCGGTTTCACCGCTGGTATGCAGCACTGGCCCAACGCCGCGGAGGGCAGCGAGCTGCCTGTCCAGATCCTCATCTGTCAGCTCCCACTGGTTCAGTCGGGTCCTGGAAGACGACGGCGCAGCTACGGGAACCATCCGGTGGGAGCCGACCGGTTTGCGGGCCGGTCCCTCCAGTGCAGGCGGATACCCCAGTTCCCGCAGGGAAAACGTGAGTTCCTTGGCGGACACGCCAGCTGCCACGACGGTGGGCGCAAGCCGGACCAGGCCCAGCGACGCGGTGCGCGGGTCCGCGAGCAGCGCGCTCAGCCCTTCCTCATCGTCGCTGCGCAGATAGGACCCGGCGGTGCCGACCCGGAGCCGGCCGTACCGGGCGGCGGTGTCCTCCACCAGGTAGCTCAGCGGCTGGGGGACTTCGGTGGCGGAATGCTGGCGCAGGAACCTGAGGATGCCTTCGGCGTCGAGTCCTTCATCCAGGGCACGGCGGATGGATTCGGCCGAGAAACGGTAAATGGTGGCCGGGCCCTGGCCTTCGGCGGTGGAAATCAGCGCCAGTTCACGCGCGACGTCGGGCTCCAGGTAGCCGGGCGCGATGGCGGTCAGGTCCGCCTGCAGCAAAAAGGAGTTCAGCGGCGCCGGCAAAGCATCGCGCAGCACGGAGGCGGCCCGCACGTAGTCGCCCTCGGACACGGCGGCGCCCAGGACGGTCAGGGCGCCGGAACCGAGAAGTCCCAGTTGTGCCGCTTCCCGCAGAATGCCCGGCACCAGGCGGGCAAAACGCCGCTGCAGGCGGGGCTGGTGCCAGGTGAGGGCGCTGATGAGGTCCTCAGTGTCAAAGGCGTTCACGGAGTCCCCGGAGCTTTCGACTTCCGAGAGCAGTGCCAGCATTTCCAGGGCCCGGCGCCGGACCACCGGAGCGTCGGGGCGGGAGACTTCGGCGGCCAGCGCGTTGACTGCTCCGCCGGCCGGCAGCGGTGCACCGACCAGTGAGGGAGCCCTGTCGGCGTCCAGCCAGGCTTCCACCAGCCGCCGCCACTGCTCCTCACGGCTGGCCTGCAGCCAGTCTCCTTCCGAGGCGCCCCAGCGGGACGTTGCGGCGTCCAGGGTCAGCAGCCCGGCCAGGGCGGCCAGTTCCAGCAGCCAGGAGGTGGCCGCGCCGTCGAGGCGCAGGGATTCGGACAGCCGCCGCACTTCACGCACGCCCACACCGCCAGAGCGCAGTGTCCCTACCGGGTTTTCCGCAGCCAGGCCCACCAACTCCGTCACCAGGCGGAGGGTTTCAGCCACGGCTCCGAACGCAGCATTGTCGCGCAGGTTGCGCGCTACGGGGCGCGGGTTGGGGCGGGGTGCTTCCAGTTGGAAGTCGGCCACGATGACGTGGCCGCGGGACGCCTGTCCCACCGGGCGCGGCAGTTCCACATGCAGGGCATCAAGGGGGACGAGGAGGCCGCGGGCCACCAGCCATTCCACCGCTGTGGGCGAAGGGTTTTCCAGCACGGCACGTCCCAGGGCGGCTTTTTTGGGAATGGTGCCCACCGGTGAATATTTAAACCTGCGGAGCAGTTCGGCAGTCTGGGGAGGTGCCCCGCTCATCAGCGATGCCCAGGCAACCGGGTCGGACACCAGATGATGCAGCGCGTGGGCAGCGGTAGCCGGGGTGTCGGCTTTCTCTACAGGCAGCCCGGCGCTGCGCAGCCCCTCGACTATGCCTACGAGACGCTGCCCGAACTCGGGATGCTGGGCGGCAAGCGTGGAGTAGGGGCGGCCCAGGCCCGCCGGATAGGCGCCCAGCGCCTCGCCAAGAACGGAGACCGGCAGGTAGAAGCGGCGCGTGGCATCTGCTTTGGGGGCTCCCGGATGCGGTTTCGCCCGGCGCAGCAACGCAAGGGAATGCAGGTGTCCCAGAATGACGTCCAGGGATTTGATCGTGGATCCGGCAATCGCGCCCTTGAGCCAGGACGCAGTGGTGCTGAGATGTGAATCCTCGTTGGTGGTCAGGTCCACGGCTTCGAGGACCTGCAGCTCCGGAGCGGTGAGTTTCTCCAGGATCCGCTGCACGCTGACCCGGGTGGACGCACGTGCCGCCAGGGCCTGGAAATCAGGTACCGGCGGAAGTACGAGATCGGGCCGGGCCGTGAGCAATTCACGCAGCTGGTCGTCGCTGCGTGCGGCTAGATCATCGGCCAAAGCTCGAATCGCGGACATCAGCACCACGTTACCTGAGGAGGGAGGGAAACGGACCGATCAGCCCCGGCGCCTGCGCCTGATTGAATCGATGACCAGGCCCGCCATCAGCACGAAGGCAAGGGGCAATGCATAAAAGGTTGCTGCGACCAGCCAGGGCTCAACGGTCCGTCCCTGCAGGGAAAGGAAGAGAACCGCTGCCAGAGTGCCGAGGCCAAACAGTGCCAGCACACCCGCAAGGGCGGCAGCGATGCGGCGTAGGGGAGACGTGCCGTTGGAGATGCCGGACCCTTTCTGTGGCTGCGGATCATGGAACTTCACATCTTCGGACTGCGGAGATTGCGCTGCCGCAGTGGCCCGGACCGCGTCCGGTGGCGTGGTGCTCATGGTTATTAACGCTAACAGCGGAAAACCAGCCGACAAAGGGGAAGGCTTGGAGGCGGATTCCCTTGTCGGGATATTCTAAAGGGAACAGACTTCCCCGTAGTATCTCTGGGGTACGGAGCGCCGCTTCCGTGCCGGACTGCGGGTCACACGAAAAGGCAGGCAACCCTGCCTTGCTGAAAACTAAGAACGAGGTAACCGAAGTGCCTATCGGCAAGGTCAAGTGGTTCGACACTGGTAAGGGTTTTGGTTTTCTGGCCACGGATGAGGGGCAGGAAGTATTCCTTCATGCCTCGGCCCTGCCAGCAGGAGTCAGCGAGGTTAAGCCCGGCACCCGCATGGAGTTCGGCGTAGCCGACGGCCGGCGCGGCCCGCAGGCCCTTTCCGCACGCATCTTGGAAGCACCGCCGTCGGTTGCCAAGGCCACCCGCAAGGACGCCGAAGACATGGCTGTGATTACCGAAGACCTGATCAAACTCCTTGACGGAATCTCCAACGGCCTGCGCCGCGGGCGCTACCCGGAAAAGAAACATGCCGCCAAGGTGGCCGCAGTCCTGCGCGCCGTCGCTGACGACCTGGATGTATAAGGTTCGCGTACTGAAGTGACTATGACACCGGTAACCCCCTCTCCCGATACGTCTCCGGAACCCGGATCCGACCAGGCAGCTCCCGCGGCCCGGCGGCGGGCTCCGCGCCGTCCCGGTAAACCCGACGCCGTCCTGGCCGCAGCAGTGGCTGAAGCACGTGCCGGCCTGCTGGAGGTCGCAGCTGAAGAAGAAGTGGGCGAGTACGTGGGCGCCGTTGCGGATGCCGAGCGCCTGGTAACCCACCGGTTCGCGGCCCTGCGTCCCGGTTACCGCGGATGGCAGTGGTACTCCACGGTTGCGCGGATGCCCAGAAGTAAAAAGGTGACGGTCAGCGAGGTGGGTCTGCTGCCGTCCGAGGATTCCCTGTTGGCGCCTGAATGGGTGCCGTGGTCCGACCGGCTGCGGCCCGAGGATATCGCCGCCGAGCAGGAACAGCAGGCGAAGGAGCAGGCCGAACAGGAGGCCCGCGACGCGCTGGAACAGGCTGAGCCCCGGCAGGACGGGCAGCAGTCCTCCACTGACGCGACGGGTGCCGGGGAGGACGACTAACCCGTGACGGTTGCGGCAACAGGTTCATCAATCCCGCAGGGGGCGCTGAACTGATGTTCCGTTCCCTACGCATCTTTAACTACCGGATCTGGTTTTTCGGTGCCCTGGTCTCAAACATCGGCACCTGGATGCAGCGGACCGCACAGGACTGGCTGGTCTATGACATCCTCACTGACCAGAATGCGGCAGCGATGGGCATTGTCATGGCCCTGCAGTTGGGCCCCCAGCTGCTGCTCGCCCCCTGGTCCGGACTGATTGCGGATACCTACAACCGCCGCAAGGTCCTGCTGCTGACCCAGATCAGTATGGGCGGTCTCGGCCTCGCCCTGGGCCTGCTGGTTCTCTCCGGCCATGCCGAGCTGTGGCATGTCTACGCGTTTGCCATGGCATTGGGGATTGTTTCCGCCATTGACGGTCCGGCACGGCAGGCTTTTGTGTCCGAAGTGGTTTCGGAACGGGATCTCCCGAACGCCGTGGCCCTGAACAGCGCCTCCTTTAACGGGGCACGGATGATCGGCCCCGCCGTCGCGGGCCTGCTGACCGTGGCCGTCGGCCCGGGGCTGGTCTTTATCCTCAATGCCCTGACCTTCGGCGCCATGGTGGTGGCCCTGCTGAAGATGCGTGCCGGGGAACTGCGGGCCATGCCGAAGGCGGCCGCCGGCAAGGGGCGCATCCGGGCGGGGCTGGCCTATGTGCGCCACCGGCCGGACCTGATGATGGTGATGCTCGCCATTTTCATTGTCGGCACGTTCGGCATGAACTTTGCCATATATATAGCGGCAATGGCGCGCACGGAATTTGGCCGCGATGCAGGGGTCTTCGGGGTGCTCAACTCAGTGATGGCGATCGGCTCGGTATCCGGTGCCTTACTCTCCGCCCGCCGGGACCGGCCACGGCTGCGGTTTGTTTTCGGCGCCGCGGGTGCCTTCGGGTTCGCCTGCATCCTTTCCGCCGCCGCACCCAACCTGATCCTGTTCGCACTCTCGCTGATCCCGGTGGGGCTGTTCGCCCTCACACTGATGACCAGCGCCAACGCCTATGTGCAGACCACCACCGCACCTGGAATGCGCGGGCGGGTGATGGCGCTGTATTTCGCGATCTTCATGGGCGGAACGCCGCTGGGCGCCCCGGTGGTCGGCTGGGTCTCCAACGCCTTCGGTCCGCGCTGGAGCCTGGGGGTAGCGGCCGCTGCCGGCATTGTGGCGGCCACACTGGGCTTTGTCTGGGCGTGGCGGACCTACGGAATGCGGTTCCACTATGACCGCAGCCTGCCGCGCCGCCTGAGCATGACCACAGACATCCCGGAAAAGGCGCAGGACCCGGACAACGCCTAGCGTCCGGGTCCTGCGCCTGATGCTGCTGGCCTGAAGGGTCAGGAATGCTCGATCACGTAGTCGATGCAGTTCAGCAGGGCACTGACATCATCGGGTTCGATGGCAACAAAGGTGGCAATCCGCAGCTGGTTGCGGCCCAGCTTGCGGTAGGGCTCCACATCCACCACGCCGTTGGCACGCAGGGTCGCAGCGATGGCGGACGCGTCAATGCTGTCATCGAAATCGATGGTGGCAATCACGTTTGAGCGGTCCTCGGGCCGGGCGACGAACGGTGTGGCCACCGCGGATTTCTCCGCCCAGGAGTATATGCGGCCGGCGGATTCGGCAGTGCGGCCGGCGGCGAAGGCCAGCCCGCCGTTGGTGTTGAGCCACTGGACCTGCGAGTTCAGGGTCACCAGAGTGGACAACGACGGCGTGTTGTAGGTCTGGTTCAGCCGCGAGTTATCAATGGCCGTCTGCAGGTTCAGGAAGTCGGGGATCCAACGGTCGCCGGCGTTGATCCGCGCCGCACGCTCCAGCGCGGCAGGGGAGAACATGCCAAGCCACAGCCCGCCGTCGGACGCGAAGTTCTTCTGCGGCGCGAAGTAATACACATCGGACTGGGCCAGGTCCACGTCCAGCCCGCCGGCAGCGGAAGTGGCGTCAATGAGGACCAGGGAGCCGTCGTCGGCGCCCTGCACCCGCTGGACCGGAGCTGCTACGCCGGTGGAGGTCTCGTTCTGCGGCCAGGCGTAAACATCTACGCCGGGCTCGGCCACGGGCTGCGGCCGGGTACCCGGTTCGGCCTTGATGATGCTGGATGCGGAGAGGAACGGCGCCTTGTTGGTGGCGGCGGCGAACTTGGAACCGAACTCACCGAAAGAGAGGTGCTGGGCCTTGTTCTCCACCAGGCCGAAGGAGGCAATGTCCCAGAAGGCGGTGGACCCGCCGACGCCGAGGACCACTTCATAACCCTCGGGCGCCGAGAACAGGTCGGAGAGGCCGTTACGGATGCTGCCTACAAGGTTGCGCACGGGTGCCTGGCGGTGGGAGGTGCCCAGCAGGCTGCCTCCGGCCTGCGCAAGCGCCTCGATCTGTTCCGGGCGGACCTTGGACGGTCCGGCGCCGAACCGGCCGTCGCGGGGCAGGAGTCCGGCGGGAATCTTCAGTGCGGCGGTATCGCCCATTGGTTATCGCTCCAAGCGTGTCAGGGGAAAGCGCGTATGCAATTCCATTCTGCCGCACCCTCCTCCACCGGACGATTTATGACCCCGGCCACGGGAGGATGTGCTGCAGGCCGGGCAATTTACGGGGCGTCGGGCGAATAGGCTAACGTGTTGGCGTACACCCGGGGCAGCGGTATGTTGTCCTCCTTTCTTCCTTAGTAGGAGCGGCCCGTCATGACGGATCTCATTGACACCACTGAGATGTACCTCAGGACCATCCTGGAACTGGAAGAGGAAAACATTGTTGCCCTGCGGGCGCGGATTGCCGAACGGCTGCGCCACTCAGGCCCCACCGTGTCCCAGACAGTTGGGCGGATGGAGCGCGACGGCCTGGTGGTGGTCGCGGGAACCCGCAGGCTGGAGCTGACCGAACTCGGCCGGCGCCGTGCCACGGAGGTCATGCGGAAGCACCGGCTGGCCGAACGCCTGCTGGCCGATGTGATCGGCCTTGACTGGGCCTACGTCCACGACGAGGCCTGCCGGTGGGAGCATGTCATGAGTGAACGGGTGGAACGGCGGCTCTACGAGCTGCTGGGACGCCCCACCGAATCCCCCTACGGCAACCCCATCCCGGGCCTGGAAGCGATCGGCGGCGTAGCCTCGGAGGTCTTCAGTTCAGGAGTCAATGACCTGGTCTCCATGGTCGCTGAAGCTGTGCCGGGCGCCCCGCTGAAGCTGGTCCGCCTGGCCGAGCCCATCCAGGTGGAGCCCGAACTGCTGTCCCAGCTGGACGAAGCAGGCCTGCGGCCCGGCGCCCGGATCACCGCGGAAGAAGTGGGCGGGTATATCTCAGTCCGTGTGCCCGGCATTGAAGGGGCCCTGGAACTGCCTGCGGAGGTTGCGGCGCACGTCTTCGTGTCCCACGCCGGGTAACGGAATGGTCACTTTTGTGGCGTTTACCCTATAGTGAGTTCCTGACGTTGAAACACCATCGTTATCCGGTCCGTCCGCCGAGCCCTGCCAGCGGACCGGAGTACCAACCGTTCAGGCAGGGGCGGAGGACCCACTTTCCGGCAGCACAGCTGCCTTGGGGTGAAGCCTTCCGGACGCCGACAGCCGTGCACGCCCAGCCGCCTGCACGCCGCCGGACCGGAGGCCGAGTTTCTCTACTCGAATCCGACAGCTAACTTCGTAGGCGATCCAAGAGAGGGAATTACTTGTCGAAGCATGCTGCTTCGGGCCGGCGCCGTGCGTCTGCTCCTGTTACGCCTGCGCGTCAGCGCAACTCAACGTCCTCCGGCCGCCGGCGGGCTGAAACCAAGACCATCTCCGTTGGGGGAGCCGCCCAGAAGGTTGCCATTACCGCTGCCACGTCGGGCCTGATCCTCACCGCGGCCCTGCCGACGACGGCGGCTGCCGGGGACCCCGCAGTGCAGCCGGAACCGGTTGCAGCGACAAGTACGCCAGTACAGGCTGACCCGAATGCCAATGTCGGCTTCGCCCGGGCAGGTTTGAGCAGCGCCTTCGATCCGGACGCCAAACTCGCCTCGGTTACGGTTGCTGCCGGCAGCACGGTGGTTCCCGCCGCCGCCAAGGGCACACTCTCCACTCCGCTGGACGCCGCCCTGATCGAAACCTCCGGGTTCGGACACCGCGTCAGCCCCATCACCGGTGAAGCCGGCGAAATGCATAATGGCCAGGACTTCGCTGCAGCCTGCGGCACCGCCGTAAATGCCGCTGCCTCCGGCACGGTCGTTTTTGCCGGCTGGCACCCCTATGGCGGGGGCAACCGTGTGGTGATTGACCACGGCAACGGCGTAGAGACCACGTACAACCACCTGTCCAGCGCAGCAGTCACCGTGGGTACCGAAATCAAGCGCGGACACCTGGTGGGCGCAAGCGGAACCACTGGCGCTTCCACCGGCTGCCACCTGCATTTTGAGGTCGTAGTTAACGGCGAAGTAGTCGACCCGCGGGACTGGTTGTAACCGGACGAATATCGTTTCGTGATCGGAACGTGACATAGAGCAAATGTTGCTGTACGCTCGTCCTCGTGCCTGATTCGCCAACGATCGGGCACCTTCGAACAGATCGCCGAGCTCTGCCACTGTTTGAAGTCCGTTCGCAGAATCGCATGGCAGAGGCGGGGGAACCAATTTCGGGTTTCGAAAGAAACCCTTGGGGTTAAGTTGCAAAGGCCATTAGGCCGGGCAACCGGGTGACTCCCATCCGAATCCGACAGCTCACCTCGTAGGCATTGGGAGAGGCAAACTTGTGTCATCACACGCTCATGGCCGCCGTCGCGCTGCCACCGTACAGACCAACCCGATCACCGCGCTATCCAAGGCAGTCAGCTCCAACGCCGGTACCGTAGGCCGCCAGGCCGCCGTCGTAGTAGCAGCATCCGGCCTCGTGCTGGCTGCAGGACTTCCTGCACAGGCTTCCTCCGTCAACACGGACCGCCAGGCACTTGAGGCAACCACCCTGAACTTCGTGGACGGCAGCGTCACCGCTCCCGCCAACGCCCCCTTCGCTCTGCAGCTGGCCGCTACCGCCGGTTCCATCGATGGATCCGAATACCGCGCACAGGTTGCAGCAGAAGAAGCAGCAGCAACCGCAGCAGCCGAGCAGGCAGCTGCACAGGCTGCCCAGGCAGCACAGACCGCCGCTGCAGCAACCGCACCCGCAGCTGCCCCGGCCGCTGCCGGTGCCGCCGTTATGACGGCTTCCTCCACTCCTGCCGCACCCGCACCGGAAACCGCTGCTCCCAGCAACGTCGGCGCGGCCCTGGTCGCCTCGGCCTACGGCCAGATCGGCGTTGCCCAGGATTGCACCGCCATGGTTGAAAACGCACTGCGCTCCGTCGGCAAGTCCGTCGGCGATCTGGCCCCGGGCCAGTTCTTCCAGTTCGGCGCAGTTGTCGGCAGCCCGCAGCCCGGCGATCTGGTCATCACCGGTGGCCACGTCGCGATCTACGTCGGCAACGGCCAGGTCATCAGCGGCGGGCTGAACGGTATGAACACCGGCCTGCACAGCCTCTCCGACCTGCCGGGCGCCAGCTTCGTCCGGGTCAGCTAAGCCCAGTTTTTCGAGAGCCGGAGAATCATGACCTCGACAACTGAGCGCGCCCGCCACCGGGCGCCGGTGGAACGCACCACTACGCTGAACGCACTCGCCGGTGCCGTGAGCGCCAACGCAGGAACAGTGGGCCGCCAGGCCGCTGTTATTGCCGCGGCCTCGGGGCTGGTACTGACAACCGGCGTTGCCGCCAATGCCTCCGGTGCGGAGACCCTGCGCGATGTCCGCACCAGCAACCTGAACCTTTCCGCGGCCCAGCCCGTCCAGGTACCGGAGACCATTCAGGTCTCCTTCGAACGGGACGGGATCAACGGTGTGATCACCGCTCCCGAGCCTGTGCCGGCCGAGACGCCCACGCTGACCGTACAGGCCCAGGAAGTAGTTCCCGCCACGGCCAACACCAATGCCCAGGGCGGCGCCGCCACCGGTGCCGCAACTGCAGCACCGGCCGCGGCAACCCCGTCACCGGCACCGGAAGTTCCTTCCGGAGTTGGCGCAACCATCGCGGCCGCAGCTTACGCCCAGCTTGGCGTCAGCCAGGACTGCACCATGCTGGCCACCAATTCGCTGGCTGCCGCAGGCATCAACTTCCACGGATGGCCGGCCGGCTACCTGTCCCTTGGACGGACGGTCAGTGCAGCCGAGGCCATGCCCGGAGACCTGATCTACTACGCCGACGGCGGCATGGGCATGGCCCACATTGCCGTCTACGTAGGCGGCGGACAGGCAGTACACGGCGGGTTCAACGGAAACAGCACAGTGGTTGCTCCGGCGGAGCTTGGCTCCGGCGGCGTTTACATCCGCGTAGGCGGCTAATACCCCTGCACATCAACGCACTGCCTGAGTGCGGGGCGTGAGTTTGTAAGACAGTCTGTAAGACCACGGCAAGGCTCCTCCTTCGGGGGGAGCCTTCCGGCTTTAATCCATTCCTTTTAACCCGCCCGGCCCGTCTAACCCCTCCGGCCCTTTGATACACCCGCACCCCGCCGTCGTCGCTGGGGCGGGGAAGCGGAGCGGGGGAGTGGTGTGTCCGCCGGGGTTTTGCGCGTGAAAATGGCCAAGTTGCGAATCCCGGCATACTCTTGCATAGACAATCCGAAGTGCCGTTTGCGGAACGGTGTCTTGTACTCACCGGTTCGTGGGCGGCAGATGAAGAGGTATGTGCATGCGCACTCTCGTTCTGAATGCTGGATACGAACCGCTGGCCGTGATTACCTTCCGCCGGGCCCTGGTACTGGTCCTCAACGGAAAGGCAAGCGTGGTAGCCGAGAGCGGTGAACCCGTGGCCGGGCCAAATGAGATTTTTCCCCGGCCCTCCGTGATCCTGCTGCACCGTTATGTGAAAATTCCCTACCGCGAGGGCACTGTTGCCACCCGCCGGGGAGTACTGCGCCGGGATAACCATGAATGCGCTTATTGCGGCAAGGCTGCGGCGACGGTGGACCACGTAGTGCCCCGCTCCCGCGGCGGAGATGACAGCTGGGAGAATCTCGTAGCCTGCTGCCTGCGCTGCAACAACACCAAAGGGGATAAGACCCTGGCGCAACTCGGGTGGCAGCTGCGCATTTCGCCCAAGGCGCCCTGCGGCGCCCGCTGTCAGATCCGTGAACTGGAACGGCCGTCCCCGCAATGGGACCCCTTCCTGCAGAATGACACGGCTGCCTGATGCCCGGACCCCCGGATCACGCGGCAATTATCCTGGCCGGCGGCCGCTCCAGCCGCCTGGGCGGTGTGCCCAAGGCACTATTGCTGGCGGACGGTAAAACGCTGCTGGAAACCACCCTTGCCGCGGTGCCCGACGCGCGGCCGGTATACGTCGCCGGTCCGCCTGAGCTGGCCCCGCTCCTGGCCCGGTCTGCACCGGAGGCGGTGCTGGTCCGTGAAGAACCCGCCTTCGGCGGACCGGCAGCAGCAGTGGCGGCCGGCATCCTGGCCATGACCGATCCGCCCGAATGGACGCTGGTGCTGGCCTGCGACATGCCCGGTATCGCGGCCGCCGTAGAGACACTGCTGTGCTCAGCGACGGGATCCGAGAGCCTGCTGGCGGTGGACGCCGAGGGATATATGCAGCCACTTGCAGGGATCTACCGTACGGCGGACCTGCTCTCCGCAGTGAATGTTCCTGCGCCCGGACAGCTGACAAACATGTCGATGAAGGGGCTGCTTGCTAGGGTGCAATGGAGGGGTGTGCAGGTTTCCCCCATGAGTACGGCCGATGTTGACACCTGGGCGGACGCGACGTCCCTGGGTGTGAGCGCCACGGACATGCAGCAGCACAGCCTGCGGCATGGACCCAGCGAAGCGAAGGAGCACGAATGGCAAGCCAGCAGGAACAACTCGAAGCATGGAGCGGCAGGTTGCTGAGGGCCCTTGAGCTCGAAGGCACTCCGGTGGAGGTTTCCGCCGTCCTCGACCTCGCGGCAGCCGCGGCACATAGCGTGGTGCGTCCGGCGGCGCCGTTGACCACCTTCATCGCGGGTTACGCTGCGGGCATGGCAGCAGGCAGCGGCCAGGCGGATGACGCGGTGGCCATGCGTTCGGCGATGGCGGTGGCGGCCGGCGAATGCGCCGGCGCAGCTGCAGAGAAAGGGGGAATGGAATGAGTGAACCCTCGGTTCCTGTCATCCTCCCCGTGCAGCCCAACGCGTCCTGGGCCCAGGCCCGGCATGCCGCGTACGCCGCAGCCCGTCCGTTGCCCTATGAGACGGTACCCCTGGACGAAGCCCTGGGGCGGATCCTCGCGCTGGAAACCGCTGCGCTGCAGCCCGTGCCGCATTACGCCTCGGCGGCCATGGACGGGTGGGCTGTGGCCGGCCCGCCGCCCTGGACGGTCATCACCACCAAGGAACCGGAAGTAGAGCGCTGGCAGATTCACCGCGAATCCGGGCGCCGGGCACTGCAGCCCGGCGAGGCCGTGGCCATCCTTACGGGCGGACTCATCCCAGAGGGCGCGGATTCGGTGCTGCGTTCGGAAAGCGGTACGGTGTCCGGCGATGAAGTGCCGGTGCTGACGCTGAATGACCGTGCGGAAGGCGTCCAGCCCCGGCAGGGTGAACACATCCGTCCGGCCGGCGAGGAAGCATCGGCAGGCGAAACCACCATCCCGGCAGGGAAGCTGCTGAATCCTGCGCACATCGCCCTGGCCGCCGTCTGCGGGCACGATACCCTCCCCGTACTGCGCTCCCCGCGGGTTTCCCTGCTGCTGACCGGCGACGAGGTGATCGAAGCGGGGCTGCCTGAACCGGGCCAGGTCCGGGACACGTTCGGGCCGCAGCTGCCGCAGCTAATCACCATGCTTGGCGGACGGGTGGACGTGGTGCGGCGCCTGCCGGACCGGCTCGAGGAGGTAGTGGCCGCACTCAGCAGCGAGGAGGCCAATGACGAACTCTCCATTGCAATGTCCTCCGGGGACGTGCTGATCACCACCGGTGCCACGGGGCGCTCCGAGGCAGACCATCTGCGCCGGGCCCTGGAGGAAGTGGACGCCGAGCTGCTGATCGACGGCATTGCCATGCGGCCGGGACATCCCACCATGCTGGCAAGGCTGAGGGACGGCAGGCTGCTGGTGGCGCTGCCTGGCAACCCCCTGGCTGCGATGATGGCGGTCTTCACACTGGTTCAGCCGCTGCTGGACGGGCTGCGCGGCGCACCGATTTCCCGTGAGCGGCATGTGCTGGCGGGAGTGGACCTGGAGCCGCTGCCGGGCAGGACGCGCCTGGTTCCGTGCACCATCCAGGAGGACCGGGCCATGCCCTCGCCGTATTTCCGCTCCGGCATGCTCCGTGGGCTGGCTGAAGCCGATGCAGTGATGGTGGTCCCCGCGGAGGGCTGCATCCGTGACCAGGCGGTTATGGCCCTTCCACTGCCGTGGCAGGTCAACCAGGCCCCCGCGGGCTAGGGCCGGCACGCAAACGCAACAGGTACTACTGCACAGGGAGGCATTATGGGACGGGTTACCCAACGAGGACGGGTTACGCGGTTCCGGCTGGACGGACATACCGGCACCCGCGAGGACGTGCTGGCGGGGGAGGAGCCGCTGGAAATACGGCTGAACGGCACCTCCTTTACCGTCACGATGCGCACCCCTGGCGACGACTTCGATCTGGTGGCCGGTTTCCTGGTCTCCGAAGGAGTGATCTGGGAGCCCGGCCAGCTCATCAGCCTGCGCTACTGCGCAGGGGTGGATGAGGAAGGGAAACAGACCTTCAACGTTGTCGACGTCCAGCTGCGTCCCGGTACCGCGCTGCCGGACACCGGCATGGAGCGGCACGTCTATACCTCCAGCTCATGCGGGATCTGCGGCACAGCCTCCATTGAGGCCGTGCGTAAGTCCTCGCACTTTGACGCCGCGGGTGACAACGTCAGGCTGCCCCTGCAGATGCTGGCGGAGCTGCCGGACCGGCTGCGGGAGGGACAGAAAGTCTTCGACCGCACCGGTGGCGTACATGCAGCCGGACTGTTCAGCGCGGAGGGTGAGCTGTTGTGCCTGCGCGAGGACGTGGGCAGGCACAACGCCGTAGACAAGGTGGTTGGATGGGCGCTGCGGGCAGGAATGCTTCCCCTGCGCGGCGCCGTACTCCAGGTCTCCGGACGGGCATCCTTTGAACTGGTGCAGAAGGCCCAGCTCGCCGGCATTCCCGTATTGGCCGCCGTCAGCGCACCGTCCGCCCTCTCCGTAGAGCTGGCCAAGGATGCAGGGATGACCCTGATCGGCTTCAGCAGGGGCAGTTCCCTGAACTGCTATTCCGCACCGGAGCGGATTGTCGCTCCGGTGCCTGCCGCGCTCTGACGCCGGAGCGGCGGCCCGGGCGGGCGGCCGGCCGGCGGCCCGGACCGGCAGGGGAGGCTCGTCGGCCGGATTAGCGGGAAGCCGGCAGCAGGACAGTGGCGGTGGTGCCCTTGCCCTCCGTGGAGACGATGCCCAGTTCGCCGCCGTGCTGCAGGACTATGTCCTGCACAATGGCCAGTCCCAGGCCGGTGCCCGGAATGGCAGCGGTGGTGGCATTGGACGCCCGGAAGAACCGGCGGAAAAGGTTCGGCAGGTCCGCATCAGGAATCCCGATGCCCGTGTCGCTGACCTGGACCCGGATACTGTTGCCGGCGGCGTCGGGCCTCACCTGCTGGGCGCGGATGTGCACGGACCCGCCGGTGGGCGTGAATTTCACGGCGTTGGAACACAGGTTGGTGAAAACCTGTTCCAGCTGGGCGCGGTCACCATCCACCAGCAGCGGCTCCGGGGAGGGCTCGAAGCGCAGGTCCAGGCTGTTGGCCCGGGCGGCGGGCGCCAGGGAGGCCGCGACGGAGCGCAGCAGCTCATCCAGGTCAACCTCCTCCACTTCCAAGGTGTTCTCATCCGCGTCATGCCGGGAGATGGTGAGCAGATCCGTGATCAGCTGGTTGAGCCGTACGGCGTTGCGGCCGACAATCTTCAGCATCTGGGCGACGTCATCGGGAAGATCGGCGCCGGAGTCTTCCAGAATGAGGTCCAGATAGCCCGTGATGGAGGTCAGCGGAGTGCGCAGTTCATGGTTTACGGTGGCCACGAAGTCCGTTTTGGCCCGGTCCAGTTCCCGCTGTCGCTTGAGCACCATCCGCTGGGCGGTGATCAGGTTCCCCTGCACCAGACCGTGGGCCAGGTTCCCGCTGGCGTGCTGGATGAGTGAAATCTCGGTACTGGTCCACTCCCGGGCGCTGCCTTCACCTGCAAGCCACAGCAACCCGAAGGACTTATCCCCGTGGCCCAGCGGGGTCACCAGGGAGGTCCGCAGGCCCGCCGCAGCGGACGCCGGACTCAGCTGCACCGGTTCGTCGCCGGCCGGTGCGCGGTGGTCTTCCACCGCCAGCGCGTGTCCGCGTTCCCACAGCCGGTCCGCCAGTTCTCCGGCAGTGTGGCCCGCCAGCGCAGGAATGGCCCCAACGGTGCCGTCCCTGCTCCAGGACAGGTTGAGCTCAGGCACCCGTTCATCGGGAAAGGTCACCAGCAGGACGTGGTCTGCTTCGAAGGCGGTGCCCAGCCCGTGAACCATAACCTCGGCCATCTGCTGCGGGTCATTGGTGGAGCGGATGGAAGCAGAGATGCGGCGGGTATCCGCACGCATCCGGGCGGTGGCCATCCGGCGTCCGCGGCGGGCCTGGGCAGTGGTGAGGATGAGGTTGACCCGGCGGGCAAGATCCTGCGGGTCTACGGGACTGGGCACAAAGTCGGCAATGCCCAGCTCCACCATCAGTTCCACGTCCAGTCCGGCTTCACCGGTTACCAGGATCACGGGAAGTTTGGTCATGGACCGCTCATGCCGGACGCGCTTGAGCATGTCCATTCCGGCAATCTGGCGGACCGTGGAATCCACTACGGCCAGGGCCGGCGGGGCCTTCCGGGCGGCGTCGATGGCCTCGTCAAGGTTTCGCACCGCAACGGCGTCCAGCCCGGCAGCCGCAAGGATTCCCGCCACGACGGAAAAAACGCCGGGCTCCTCAACGGCCACAAGGGCCGTAGGGCGCCGGGCGGTGCCGTCCATAGAGGAATCGTCCTCGGGGACGGCCACGGGTTTTAGCGCCGGAGACATAGCGGCCTTTCGTCGGTGCCCGGGGCAGAAAACCGGGCAGCGATTGGAAGTGTATCAGCGCAGACAGCCAAAACAGTGACTTGTTTCATGGCGGGCGCGAGGATGTCGCGGGCCGGTTTCAGCCCCTGGCGATAGGCCCGGACGCGGGCGCACGGAGGCTTAAGCTGGAACGTGCAGATAACGGAGGAAAACACATGAGCATGGAAGGCGCCGCGTGGAGTTCGCTCCACAAGATTTCCCGCGGCAGCGGCACGGATAACAAGATTTCCAAGGACACGCTGGGCCGGATTGTCCGGTTCGCTGCCCCTTACCGGTTCCGGCTCCTGGGCTTTGTGCTGCTTTCCGTAGCCGGCGCGTTCCTGGCCGTGGCCACCCCGGTCCTGGCCGGTGAGGTGGTCAACTCCATTGTGGCCGGGACCGCCCCCGGGGTGGTGATCCGCCTCGCCCTGCTGATAGCCGCCGTTGCGGTGGCCGACGCCGCCGTGTCGCTGGCCACCCGCTGGTTCTCCTCGCGGATCGGGGAAAGCGTCATCCTTGACCTGAGGACGGCGGTATTCGACCACGTCCAGCGGATGCCGGTGGCGTTCTTCACCCGGACCCGCACCGGCGCCCTGGTCAGCCGGCTGAACAATGACGTCATTGGCGCCCAGCAGGCGTTCAGCGGCACCCTGTCCGGCGTGGTGAGCAACGTCGTCGCCCTCATCCTTACCCTGATTGTGATGCTCGGGACCTCCTGGCAGGTCACCGTCCTGGCCATGTTGCTGCTGCCGGTGTTCCTGCTGCCGGCCCGGCGGATGGGCGGACGGCTGGCGGCCCTGCGCCGGGAGGCAGCCAACCACAATGCCTCCATGGGCACCCAGATGACCGAGCGGTTTTCCGCACCCGGGGCAACCCTGATCAAGCTCTTTGGCCGCCCTGACGCGGAGTCCCGCGAGTTCGCGGTACGGGCCGCCCGGGTACGGGACATCGGCGTGAAAATGGCCATGATGCAGGCGGTCTTTGTCACCGCCCTGACACTTGTCTCTGCCCTGGCCCTGGCCCTGGTGTACGGTCTTGGCGGCTACCTGGCGCTGACCGGAAGCCTGAACACGGGCGACGTGGTCACCCTGGCCCTGCTGCTCACCCGGCTCTACGCACCGCTGACGTCGCTGGCCAACGCCCGGGTGGAAATCATGAGCGCGGTGGTCAGCTTCGAGCGTGTGTTCGAGATCCTCGATCTGCGCCCGCTCATCGCCGAGAAGGAGAAGCCGGCACCGGTGCCGGACGGCCCGCTGGCCGTGGAGTTCGACGACGTCCGCTTTGCCTATCCCACCGCAGAGAAGGTCTCGCTGGCATCGCTGGAGGACGTGGCCGTGCTGGATACGCGCGGCGGTGAGGAAGTGCTGCACGGAATCTCCTTCCGCGTGGAGCCGGGGCAGACCGTTGCACTGGTTGGCACCTCGGGCGCCGGCAAATCCACCATCGCCCAGCTGCTTTCCCGGCTGTACGACGTCGATTCCGGCGCCGTGCGCTTCTCCGGCACCGATGTGCGGGACCTGAGTTTCGCAGGCATCCGCGGGGCGCTGGGCATGGTCACCCAGGACGGGCACCTGTTCCACGAGACCATCCGCGCCAACCTGCTGCTCGCCAATCCGGAAGCGGGGGAGGAACAGATCTGGGACGCGCTGCGCCGTGCCCGGCTTCAGGACATGGTCCGGTCCCTGCCGGACGGCCTGGAAACCATGGTGGGGGAGCGCGGTTACCGTCTGTCCGGCGGTGAGCGACAGCGCATGACCATTGCGCGCCTGCTGCTGGCCCAGCCGCGGATCGTCATCCTGGACGAGGCAACTGCCGCCCTGGATTCAACCTCCGAAGCAGCCGTACAGGCGGCCCTGGGGGAGGCGCTGCAGGGACGCACCGCCGTCGTTATTGCCCACCGGCTTTCCACCATCCGCAACGCGGACCGGATCCTGGTGATTGAAGACGGCCGGATTGCCGAGCAGGGCACGCATACCGAGCTGCTGGCACGCGGCGGACGCTATGCGGAGCTGTACAACACACAGTTCGCAACGGAACCGGCCACGGACGGACACCTTGAGGAGAATCCCGCCGGCAGGCCATAAGCGCCGGCCGGCGGCGCTCCGCCGCCGGTCCGCTGCCGCCTACCGGGGCATCTGGTCCTGGACGTCCCGGTAATAATCCTTCAGCGCCAGGTCCGCGGCCGCCTCACGGTCCAGGACGAACGTTGCGTGCGGATGCATCTGCAGCACCGAGGCCGGACACATGCTGGCCAGCGGCCCCTCCACCGCCCGGGCCACAGCCTGCGCCTTGGCTTTACCGTTGGCCACCAGCAGCACCGTCCGCGCCTCCATGATGGTGCCCAGCCCCTGGGTGAGGCAGAGGGAAGGCACCTGGGTCACATCGGCAAAAAACCGTGCGTTGTCCCTGCGGGTGGCGGACATCAGGGTCTTCACCCGGGTCCGCGACGCAAGGGATGACGTCGGTTCGTTGAATCCGATGTGCCCGTTCCGTCCAATGCCCAGAATCTGCAGGTCGATCCCGCCCGCGGCCTTAATGGCAGCCTCATAGTCCAAGCAGGCAGCAGCAAGATCCGCAGCGCCGCCGTCAGGGACATGTACCCTGCCCGGATCCAGGCCCAGTCTGTCGGTGACTTCCCGGCGGATCACTGCGGCATAGCTCTCCGGATGGTCCGGCGCCAGGCCTACGTACTCGTCCAGGGCGAAGGCGCTCAGAGCCGAGAGCTCCGGGCTGCGGTGGCGTTCGAGTGCCTTGTAAATGGCCAGGGGAGAGGAACCGGTGGCCACGCCCAGCGTCTTGACGGTGCCGTGGCTGACGCCGCGAAGGATCACCCCGGCGGCATATTCTCCGACCTCCGCGGCACTGTCCAGAACAACAACCTGCATGGCTCTACCTTCCGGCGCGTTCCCGGGCCCCGCCGGCCGTTTTGACCGGCGCTACGATCACCCTGGTGCCGCGGCTTTCAAACTCGGCCTTCTCGCTATCGGTGATCCCGCTGTCAGTAATCAGATTGCTGAACACATACCCGTTGAGCGTGGCGAAGCTTCGGGTGCCGATCTTGGAGGAGTCCGCCACGATGTACGTCTCCGACGCACGCCGCGAGATCAGCGAGTTGACCGCTGCTTCGCCTTCATCGCTGACGGTGGGCCCCACTTCGGCGTCGAGCCCGTTGACCCCCACAAAAGCGAAGTCCAGTGCCACCCGCTGCAGGATGACGTCGGTGTACGGGCCCACCAGTTCGTACGAGCGGGGGTTCACGGTGCCGCCGGTCACCATCACGCGGATATTGGGCCGGACCACCAGCTGTACCGCGATGTTGATGGCGTTGGTGACCACGGTCAGTGTGGGTTTGCTCGAGGGTTCCATCAGGTCCCGGCGCATGCCCAGCGCGTGGGCGATGGCGGTACTGGTGGTGCCGCCGCACAGGCCGATGACGGCGCCCAGCGGGACCAGGGCACTGGCGGCCTGGGCAATGGCCTGCTTCTCGGCCGTATGGTCATCCCGGGTGTACCTGGTGGGCAGGTCGTAGGCAACAGCCTCCATTGTGGCCCCGCCGCGGGTGCGGGTCAGGAGCCGCTGTGCGGCCAAAGCATCCAGGTCCCGGCGGGCGGTGGCGGGCGAGACGTTCAGCTCAGCCATGATCTCGTCCACCTGCACGCGCCCGCGCGCCGCCAGGAGATCGAGGATGGCGTTGAGGCGCTCGGTCTTTTCCATGGTTTTTCAGCCTTTTTCCACAACGGTTGTCCCGGTCAGGGCGAACAGGGACAACAGGCGCCCGGCCTCGGGGGCCAGGGCCCGGCGGCCCGCGGAAAGGTACTTGCGCGAGTCGACAAGATCCGGATGGTCTCCAAGCATCTGGCGCACGGCACGGGTGAAGAAACCGTTCAGATGGGTGGAAACATTAATCTTAGTCATGCCGGCGGAGATGGCGGCGACCAGCATGCTGTCCGGCACCCCGGAGGAGCCGTGCAGCACCAGCGGGACATCCAGGGCGTTTTTCAGCTCCCGGATCAGCTCGAGGTCCAGCTGTGCGCTCCGGCTGGTCATGGCATGCGAGGACCCCACCGCAACGGCCAGGGCATCGACGCCGGTGGACAGGACAAAGTCCGCCGCCTCGAAGGGATCAGTCCGCACCCCCGGGGCATGCGCTCCGTCCTTGCCGCCCACTTCCCCCAACTCCGCCTCCACGAAGACATCCAACGGCTCGGCATGTTTGACCACACGGGCGGTAGCGGCAACATTCTCGCTGTAGGGCAGGGCCGCGCCGTCAAACATCACCGACCCGAAACCAAGCTCCAACGCCTGGTGGACCAGGGCTTCGTCCTCCGCGTGGTCCAGATGCAGGGCCACCGGGACCGTGGCACCATCAGCCACCGCCAGGCAGGCAGCCGCCAGCGGCTTCAGGGCACCGTGGTACGTGGCGCAGTTCTGCGAAATCTGCAGGATCACCGGCAGCCCGGCGGCTTCGGCGCCGGCGACAATGGCCTCGGCGGTTTCGAGATGCAGGACGTTGAAACTGCCGATTCCGGTGCCGGCCGCCACAGCGTTTTCCATCAGGATCCGGGTAGGGGTGAGACCCATTAGTTTTTCTCCAATGCAGTATTTAGATGGGCGTCCGCGGTGCCGGTGCGGTGCCTGGTAACGGTGATCTGCCGCAGCAGACTGCGGTGCTCGGCGGAGATTTCGCCTGCTGCCGGCATCAGCACAGCTGCCGCAGACCAAGCGGCCGCCGTGCGCAGCATCTGCTCCAGGTCCCGGTTCCCGGACGCCAGATGGACGGCGAGGGCGGCCACGGCTGCGTCGCCGGCGCCGGTTGGATTGCCGGGCAGGCTGCGGCCCAGCCGCGCGTGCAGGTAGGACTCGGGATCTGCCGCGGAAAAGGCCAGCAATCCGGCCTCACCGCAGCTGAGGAAAACGGTCTCCGCGCCGGCCCTGAGAAGCCGGAGCACGCCCTGGTGCGGATCATCCTCGCCGGTGGCCTCGCGCAGCTCGTGATGGTTGGGCTTCAGGGCGAAGACCCCGGCCTCAGCCGCGCGGATCAAGTCCGGCCCCGAGGTGTCGATGATGCAGGGGATGCCGTATCCGGCGGCTGCCCGCACGAGACCGGGATAAAACCCCGGGGGAGCCTGGGGCGGCAGGCTGCCCGAGCCCACCAGCACGCCGGCGCGGGGGAGCAGCTGCCCGATGTGAACGCTCAGGTCCTGCCATTCACCGCCCTCTAGCGGGTAACCGGTTTCATTGAAGATGCTGGTGATGCCGGCGCTTTCGTCGACAAACGCCATGCTCCGCCTGGTCGGCGCCGCCACGGGAACGAGATGGTGCGGAATACCGGCATGCTCAAGGTCCTCGCGGTAGCGGGCACCGGAAGAGCCTCCACTGGTGGCAACGGCGAGCGTCCGCGCGCCCAGTTGGTGGGCCACCCGGGCCACGTTCATTCCCTTGCCTCCGGCGCGGACGGCCGGCGGCGGCACCCGATGGCTGGAACCGGGAACAAGCGCCGGCACGGCATAGGTCTCATCCAGCGCCGGATTGGCCGTGACGGTCAGCACCGTACGGACGGCCGGGTTCACAGCGGTTGTCCGGTCAGGCCGCGCGCGTGCAGGGCAGCGCCCATGAGCCCGGCATCCTGGCCGAGGACGGAAACCCGGATCCCTGGCCGGCGGTGGAAGGAGAGCCGGCTGTCGACGGCGCGGCGCAGCGGCCCGGTCAGATCGCTGCCGGCCTGGGAGAGGCCGCCGCCGAGAATGACGGCTTCGGTGCCCAATACCGCGACCAGGTGGCAGATGCCATCGGCCAGGCCCTCCACCGCGTCTGCCCAGACTCCTGCTGCGTCGGCGTCGCCGTTGTGTGCGGCGTGCAGCACCTCTTTTGCCCCGGCGGCGGCCCTGCCGGTGCGTTCCGTATACCGGCGGACTATGGCCCCGGCGGAGCCCACCGTTTCGAGGCAGCCGTGGGCACCGCAGGCGCACAGAGTGCCCGTGGGAACGGCGGCATGGCCGATTTCCCCGGCATAGCCGCCGCCCCGCACCCGCCGTCCGTCACTGAACACGGCTCCGGCAATGCCGGTGCCGATGATCAGCACCACCGCGTCGCGCAGTCCCTGGCCGGCGCCGAGGCGCATTTCGGCCTCGCCGGCCAGTCCGACGTCGTGCCCGAAAGCTACGGGCAGCCCGGTCTCCTCCCGGAGCCGCTGGGCGAAGGGGTAATCCCGCCACCCCAGGTTCGCCGAAAAAAGGCCGGTTCCGGTGCCCTCATCCACCAGTCCGGGTACCACCAGTCCCAAAGCCTGCACGGACACCTGCGGATAGTCCCGGGTGTACCGCTGGGCCAGGGCGGCAACCTCCTTCACCACCGCGTCGCCGGGGCGGGCCGGATCGCGAGGCGTCGGCATCCGCAGGAGGGAGTGGAACTTTCCGCTCCCGTCCTGCAGGGCTGCCTTCATATCGGTTCCACCCACGTCAAAGGCGAGGACAGACCCGCCGGCGGGGGAGGAGGCTGCCGGTGCGCTCATGTGCCCGGCTGGCCTTCCAAGATGACGGAACGGGTCAGGCTGCGCGGGCGGTCGGGATCGAGCCCGCGGCCCACGGCACGTTCCAGGGTGAGCTTGTGGATGCGGACCAGCTCGGCAAGGGGATGGCGGGTGGAATGCTCGAACCGTGCGCCCGCCTGTCCGACGTCGGAGCGCAGGCCCTCGGGTTCCTCTCCCAGCAGCCAGGTCACCCGGCCGGGCGCGGCAATCGCGATCGGGCCGTGCCGGTATTCCATTGCGGGGTAGGACTCGGTCCAGCCCTGTACCGCTTCACGCATTTTCAACGCAGCTTCGTGGGCCAGGCCAACGGTCCACCCGCGGCCAAGGAAGCTGAACTGCTCCGCGTCCAGCAGTTCCTCCGGGACAGGTTCAGCCAGCACGGCGCGTGCGTCTTCGACCGCAGGCGCCAGGTCCGTACCGAGGGAGGTCAGAAGATAGGCCAGCGCCGCGGTGGCGAACCGGGTCTGGACCACCGAGGACTCATCTGCGTAGGGCAGGGCAACCACGGATCCGGCCAGTTGGGCTGCCGGCGAATCCAGGTCCCCGAGCAGCACTGTGGTGGGGACTGCGTTGTCCAGTTCGGCGAGGAGGCTTAGTACCTCGGTGGTGGTGCCGGAACGGGTGATCGCTACGACGGCGTCATATCCGCGGCGGGTAACAACCGATGCCTCGGAAGCAGCGAAGGCGTCGGTTTCGCCGAGGCCGGCTTCCTCCCGGGCCGCCGCGTAGGACTGGGCCATGAACCAGGACGTGCCGCAGCCGACAACGGCTACGCGCTTGCCCGCGGCAGGCAGGAGCCTCTCCGCACGCGCCTGTCCAATTGCACGCTCCCAGACATCCGGCTGCGAGAACAGCTCCTCGCGCATCCACTGGCCGGGCGCCGAGGCGGCGGGTGCTGCGTCGGTGAAGGAAATTGGCATGTAGGTGCTCCTGTGTGCAGCGGGCCGGCTTTCCGGCAATCAATGTTGCTCAATGATGGACATTGATTGCTTAGCTTGTCTAGTGATCATGAAAAACCATGGAGGCTCCGATCATTTTTGACCCAGGTTTTGCCGGAATGGCGGCATTTTCCCGAGAAACAGCGAGAAATCTGCAGAAAAAAGTCTTGACGGCGACGCATCCTCGGGTAAGTATTCTCTCAACTGACTGATGAACACTGATTACAGACAACTCCTAGTTATCAGATTCCGTCATAGCTAACGGGCATCCGGTCGTTTTACCGCCGGCAGCAGCTGGCACCGTTTCGCGGTCCCACGGCCGTGACTATTGAAAGAGGATTCAATGAAGAGCAAAGTTCGCATCGGCCTGGTGGCCCTGGCCGCCACCGGCGCCCTCGCGGTTTCCTCCTGTGGGTTCGGTGGCGGCGGTTCCGGTGAAGGGGATGCCAGCTCCCTGGACCTGCTTGTTCCCAGCTATTCGGACGGAACCAAGGCCCTCTGGGAAGGCGTCATCGAGGACTTCCAGGCCGAGAACGAGGGAATCAAGGTAAACCTGCAGGTGGAATCGTGGGAGAACCTCGAGTCCGTCCTGCAGACCAAGATCCAGGCCGGCGAGGCTCCGGATATCTACAACGGCGGTGCCTTCTCGGCCTTCGCGGACGAGGGATTGCTGTATCCGGCAGAAGACATTGCGTCCGAGGAAACCATCAGCGATTTCCAGGAATCCTTCGCCGAGAATGAAGCCCTCGACGGCACGCAGTACGGCCTGCCGCTGATCGCCTCGGTCCGTGCGCTGTTCTACAACCAGGACCTTTTTGACGCCGCGGGTGTCACGGCACCTCCCACCACCTGGGATGAGCTGCATGCTGCCGCGAAGAAAATCTCGGATACAGGCACCCCCGGCTACGGCATGCCCCTGGGCTCTGAAGAGGCGCAGGGCGAAAGCCTGATCTGGTTCGCCGGTAACGGAGGCGGCTTCGGCAGCGAATCCGAGATCACTGTCAACTCGCCGGAGAACCTCGAAGCCGCCGAGTTCATGAAAAAGATGATTTCCGACGGCGTGACGCAGCCGGATCCGGGAGCAACCCAGCGCACGCCCATGATCAATGTTTTCGCCCAGGGCCAGATCGGCATGGTCTA
Organism: Arthrobacter sp. Y3225209; assembly: GCF_059090685.1. Classification (NCBI taxonomy): domain Bacteria; kingdom Bacillati; phylum Actinomycetota; class Actinomycetes; order Micrococcales; family Micrococcaceae; genus Arthrobacter; species Arthrobacter sp. Y3225209. The sequence goes on along the minus strand of NZ_JBNHFW010000003.1, from coordinate 187,839 downwards.
CGCCCTGCCGCAGACGGTGGGCCAGATTGAGGAAGAGAATCCCGAGCTCAACTACGGAGTGACCACGGTCCCCACCAAGAGCGGTGAGCCTGCAACGCTTGGCGTTGCCGACCGGCTGATGGCCTTCAAGAACGATGAGGACAAGCAGGAAGCCATCACGGCCTTCATGGACTTCTTCTACTCGGAGGACAACTACGTGGACTGGGTGCAGACCGAGGGTTTCCTGCCCACCACGAAGAGCGGTTCCGAAGCCATGGCCAGTAACGAGGACCTCGCACCGTTCCTGGACATGCTGCCCAGCGCAAAGTTCTACCCCACCACCAACCCTGCCTGGAACAGCACGGACGGCGCCTTCAAGTCCCTGATGGGCCAGCTTGAAGACCAGGATGCAAAGACCGTCCTGGATCAGATCCAGTCCAAGGCAGACGCAGCCTGACCCCGGCCCGAAGGGGCCGCCGCTCCGGTTCGAAGCGGCGGCCCCTTCCTGTTCCAGAACGGTTTCACATTATGAGCAGCACACTTCGGCATCCGGGAGTGCGGGCCGGCAGGCCGCGGGGCAGCGAAAGCATCTGGGCCGCCCTGCCCTGGATCGGCCCGGTCCTGGTCCTAATCTTCGGCATCGTCATCTTTCCCGCCGGCTACATGATCTACAGCTCCACCAGGCGCATCAGCCAGGCGGGAACGAACGTGGAGGGTGTGGGCCTGGCGAACTTCCAGACAGTGTTCACGGATCCCAACCTGCCGCGGATCCTGCTCAACACCGTGGTCTGGGTTGCCGTGGTGGTGACCCTGACGGTCATCATCTCCCTGGCGCTGGCAAACTTCCTGAACAAACCCTTCCCCGGCAGGACCCTGGTCCGGATGGCGGTGGTGGTTCCCTGGGCTGCCAGCGTGGTCATGACCACCACGGTGTTCTATTACGGATTGGACCGGGACTACGGCATCATCAACAAGTTCATGGTCGACATTGGGCTGATGGATGCCGCCTACGGGTTCACTAAAAACACGACCACCGCCCTGGCCGCGGCCATTATTGTCGGTGTGTTTGTCTCCCTCCCGTTCACCACCTATACCCTGCTGGCCGGAATGCAGGCGGTACCCGGAGATGCTCTCGAGGCCGCCAAGATGGACGGTGCCGGTCCGGTCCGCACCTACTTCAGTGTGGTGCTGCCCCAGCTGCGCGGCGCGCTCGCCGTCGCCGTACTGATCAACATCATCAACGTCTTCAATAACCTGCCCATCCTGAGGATCATGACCGGATCCATTCCGGGCTACAGTGCCGACACCCTAATGACCTACATCTTCAAGGTGCTGCAGTTTGACCGGCGCCTGGATGTGGCGAGCGCGCTCAGCGTGGTTAACTTCGCCGTCGTCCTGGTGATCGTGGCGGTCTACGTGAAGATCGTCAAACCTATGAAGGAGGTCTGAAATGGCCGTGACAGCCCCCGCAGTTCCCCCGGTTGCCGCACCCGTACGGCCCCGCCGGAAGCGGTACGGGACTGACAACGTCAGCGGCCGCCGCATGTGGGGACGGACCGCCATCGGCGCTGTTATCGCACTTGTTTTCCTGACCCCGTACCTGATCATGCTGGTGGGCTCCCTGAAGACACGCTCGGAAATCCTCTCGGTTCCGCCCGAGTACCTGCCGCAGGACGGCCTTCAGCTGGGGAACTACCAGTCCATGTGGGATACCCCGGAAACCCCGCTGACCTACAACCTGCTCTCCACGATCATCATCGCGGTATTCGCTACCTTGCTGGTGCTGCTGGTGGCCACCCCCGCCGCGTACTACACCGCGCGTTTCCGCTTTCCCGGGAGGATGGTCTTCCTCTTCCTGGTGATCGTGACCCAGATGCTTCAGCCGGCCGTTCTGACCGCCGGGCTGTTCCGGCAGATGCTCTGGCTTGACCTTAATGACACCTGGGTTGCGATGATCCTGATCAACGCCGCCTTCAACCTCTCCTTTGCCCTCTGGATCATGCACAGCTTCTTCGCTGCCATCCCAAAGGAAATCGACGAGGCAGCGCAGATCGACGGCGCGGGACGCCTGAAGGTACTCTTCCGGATCAACCTGCCGTTGGTCTGGCCGGGCATTGTTACTGCCGTGATTTTCACCTTTGTTTCGTCCTGGAATGAATTCGCCGCCAGCCTGGTGATTATGTCCACCGCGGAGAACCAGCCGCTCTCCGTTGCGCTGACCAAATTCATCGGCCAGTACGCCACCAGCTGGCAGTATGTCTTCGGCGTCTCCATCGTGGCCATTGTGCCGGTGATTATTCTCTTTGCCGTGATCGAGAAGCGCCTCATCGGCGGGCTGACCGCCGGGGCCGTCAAGTAGACGGAAGAGCGTTCAGGGCGTGGGGTCCTTAAAGGAAAAAGTGCCCCCGGCCGGAATCGAACCGACGACCTGCCCTTTAGGAGAGGGCCGCTCTATCCTACTGAGCTACGGAGGCAAACCGCCGGGATACCGGCGGAGCGGTACCAGCTTACCCGTTTCTTTCCGTACGTGTTTGCAGCTCATTCGGTGTGCCATTGGCTGCGCCGCCGGCCGCGTCACCTGAGGGCGGCTGTCCGGTGTCGGGGCGCAGCTCGTTCACGTACCGCTGATAGCTATCCCGAATGCCCTGCATAAACCCCAGAACAGTGCGAAGTTCCGCATCCGAATACCGGGACATCACCTCGTCATTCAGCGCGCCGAGCGGCCCGAAGTAGGCTCCGGCAAGCTGCATGGCGAGCGGTTCAAAATGCAGGGTCACCTTCCGCCTGTCAGCGTGGGTGCGGTTGCGGTGGATGTGCCCGATCCGCTCCAGCCTGTCGATGACGGCGGTGGTGGCGCCGGACGAGGTGCCTAGCCGGGCGCTGAGCTGGCCGGCGGTCAGTGCCTCATGCCGCATCTCCGCCTCCATGATCAGTACCAGCGCGCGCATATCGGTGGTGTTCAGCCCGTGGGCGTGCGCGAAGGCATCAGCGACCCGCTGCCCGTCCAGGGTGATGCCGCGCAGCGCGTCGACGAGATCCCGTCGTAGCTCCTGATCTTCCACAGCCCAATAGTAACTTGGAATTGAAGTATCTCCATATCTGAGATACTTTCGGATAGAGATACTTACGTCACGGGAGAAGCACATGTACGCAGGGATAGTGAAGAACGCCAAAACGGCGTGGGTCACTCTACTGATCGGGGTGGCCGTCATTATTGGCCTGTTCGCCCTGCCGGCAGAGGAAAACGACACCACCGGAGTGGGTGGCCTGGACGACAAGTACCAGTCGACCCAGGTGGAGGAGCTGCTCCAGGAGTTCCCCGACGCGCAGGAATCCTCTGCCATTGTGGTGGTTTCCCGCGAAGACGGCGAACCGCTGACCGATGCGGACACGGCCGCCATCGCGGAGATTAATGCGGCGGCGGCCGACGCCGGCGCCTCGGGCCCGCCCCCGCAGGTTCCGCCGGTGGTCTCGGAGAACAAGCTCGTGGCCATCGTTCCGCTGACCCTGCAGGCTGCCGCCGACGACGGCGACGCAGTATCGGAGGAAGTCGAGGCCCTGCGGACGGCGGTTTCCGATGCAGCCCCGGAGGGTGTGAAGGCCGAACTGACCGGCGGTGCGGCGTTCAGCGCAGATCTGGCCGGCGTGTTCTCCGGTGCCAACTTTGTCCTGCTCACCGTGACGGCCGGCGTCGTCGCCGTCCTGCTGATTGTCACTTACCGTTCCCCGTGGCTCTGGATTGTGCCGCTGCTCATTGTTGCGGCCATTGAGCAGCTGGCCGCGAAGGTGGTGGACCTGCTGGCCCCTGCCACGGGAATCAACGTGGATCCATCTGCTGTCGGCATCACCAGCGTCCTGGTCTTCGGTGCGGCCACCAACTATGCGCTGCTGCTGATTGCCCGATACCGGGAGGAGCTGCGCGCCCACGATTCGGTCTACGAAGCGATGGGCAAGGCCCTGACCCGCACCCGTGAGGCGATCATTGCCAGCGGCGGCACAGTGATCCTGGCGCTGCTGACGCTGCTCTTCACCGATACGGACAGCTACCGCGGGCTGGGCTTCTCCGCGGCCATCGGCATTGTGCTGGCCATTTTCAGTGCACTGTTCCTGCTGCCGGTGGCGCTGGTGCTGCTGGGTCGCAAGCTGTTCTGGCCCTTCGTGCCCAAGGTCGGGGACCCGGCCAAGGAAGGGAAGTTCTGGGGCAAGCTGGGCGAGGCAACTGCCCGCCGGCCGAAGACCATTGCCGGTACCGCCGTCGTTGTCCTGCTGGCGCTGGGCAGCGCCGTGTTCACCCTGCAGATCGGCCTGAGCGAGAACGAGCAGTTCCGTGAAAAGCCGCAGGCAGTGACCGCTGCGGAAACCCTTGCCGAGGGCTTCCCGGCAGGATCCTCCTCACCCGTCACCGTGCTGGTGGAAACCGGGGCCACTGATGCGGCCGTCGCCGACCTCCAGGGTCTCGAGGGCGTCACCTCCGCCACCCCGGGCAGCGAGCACGACGGACTGACCCGCGTTGAACTGATCACCGGCTATGAAGCCGGAACGGATGAAGCGAACACCTTCATTACCGATCTGCGCGAAGACCTTGCGGATGAAGACTACGAAGCACTGGTAGGCGGCGAAGCTGCACAGCGAGTAGACCAGCTGGCGGCGAACCAGCACGACACGCTGCTGGTGGGCACCTCGGTGATCATCCTGGTGCTGCTGGTGCTGGCCATCCTGCTCCGCTCACTCGTGGCACCGTTCCTGCTGGTCGCCTCGGTACTGCTGACCTTCCTGGCCAGTACCGGACTGAGCTGGCTGGTGTTCGAGAACGTGCTGGACTTCCCGGCCATGGACGTGCAGACCCTGCTCTACTCGTTCCTGTTCCTGGTGGCACTGGGCGTGGACTACAACATCTTCCTCACCACCCGAGCCCGGGAAAACGCGGTGACCATGGGCACCAGGAAGGGCATGCTGGCCGCACTGCGTTCCACCGGCGGTGTGATCACCAGTGCAGGCATTCTGCTGGCGGCGGTCTTCGCCGTGCTGGGCGTGCTTCCGCTGGTCACCCTGACGCAGGTGGGCATCATCGTAGCCATCGGTGTCCTCTTCGACACCCTGCTGGTGCGGACCGTGGTGGTCCCGGCCCTAACCTTTATCCTTGGCGACAAGTTCTGGTGGCCGTCCAACCCGGCGGGTAAAGACGGAAACCACGGCCGCCGCAAGGCTGAGGCCGAGCAGGACCCATCGGGCGACGGTCAGGGTGCCAGCAAGAGCGGCGTCGCCGCTGGATAGTTCTGCGGCACCGAGGGCATTGTCAATGGCGATGTTCTCCCACAGATCGGCGACCACAAAGAGGATCGGCGCACTGAAGAGCACCCAGCGCAGCGAACGGCGCTGGGTGTTCAGCCCGATGATCAGCAGCCAGGTCATGCCAAAGACCAGGGGAAAGAGCACCCCGGCAGTTTTGTGCACGTAGCTGAGCTGGCCCAGGGCGTCCGCGTCCATGGCAGCGCGCAGCGCCGCCAGGTGATCTTCCCCGTAGCCGAAGACCATGGAATCGGGCATGGCCAGCCCGTCCGAGAGGTCGGTCAGCTGGCCCAGCACCAGCAGGTGCAGGTACCAGAACAGGAACAGGGTGGTCACCACCCCGGCAATAACAATCAGCCCCGGACTGCTTTTGGGCTGTGGCGGCTGCCCCGCTCCCGGTGCCCCCGGGCGGGCCGGGGCTGCGTTTGGTCCGTGTTTGGCTGCGCGCTGCGCGGCGGTTTTTCCCATAAGTACAGTATGGCCGTACCGGTACATACGGTGCGGCCATACTGTTTCCGCCGTGCCGCGCCGTGCGGCGCCGTGCCTGCTGCGGCGCCGGCACCGTCCCTGTCGCGGGCGCCGGACCGGAAGCTACGCTGGGGCTATGGACCCCGTAGCAAGCCCTGAAGATTTTGCCCTGGCCGCCGATCTGGTGCGGGACGCCGGACAGCTCGCCCTTCGCATGCGCATGGAGGGGCTGACCGCCAGTGAGAAGACCTCCGTGTCCGACGTAGTGACCGCAGCAGACCGTGAGGCCGAAGCGCTGGTGGTGAAGCGGCTGCGCGAGCTGCGGCCCGAGGACGGGATTGTGGGGGAGGAAGGCGCCAGCCGAAACGGCACCTCCGGCCGCTCCTGGGTTATTGACCCGGTGGACGGCACCTACAACTTCTTTGCCGGCTCAACGTATTGGTGCTCTGCCCTCGCGCTGCGCGCCGATCCGGGTCCGCACGACGTCCACGGCGATCCTGAGGTGCTGCTGGGCGCCGTCTACCAGCCGCAGGAAGAACAGCTTTGGCTGGGCGGCAGGGGATATCCGGCCACCCGGAACGGGGAACCGGTTACCTGGCCCGAGGATGAGCCGCTGAACCGCATCTCGGCCGGGACCTACATCCACCCGACCTGGCTGCTGCGCCCGGAAGTTGCCGGCCCCTGGACGGCAGCCGCGTCCCGGGCCGCCACGATCCGGATGATGGGCTCCGGGTCCTGTGACCTGGTTCGTGTGGCTGCCGGCCAGTTCGGTGCCTGGTTCCAGCACAGCTGTCCGGAATGGGACTGGCTGCCGGGCAAGGCGATTGTCCTCGCTGCCGGCGGCAGCACCGCCGTCGCCGAGGTGAACGGATTCCGCTGGCATATTGCCGGCACCGCCGCCGCTGTGCGCGAGATCCACGGCGCGCTGACCTCCGCCTGACCCGCGCCCGGCCCATACCCTTCCCCGCAGTTGAGGGGCGCAAACCGCCCCTCACCGGAATGTCAGCCGCAGCGCCTAGACTTAAAGCCATCATGGACTACCTCTTTGATCCACTCTTTCCCGCACCCCGCACCAACGAACCGGTACCCGCCGCCAAAGCGCCGGACGCCGAAAATGCCCGGCGGGGCTCCTCCTACGCAGATGAAAGCCGTGCCGCAGACCTGCTGCAGGGCCTGAACCCGCAACAGGAGGAAGCGGTGAAGCACAGCGGTTCGCCGCTGCTGATTGTGGCCGGCGCAGGCTCCGGCAAAACCCGGGTGCTCAGCCACCGGATCGCGTACCTGCTGGCCACCGGACGGTCCAACCCCGGCCAGATCCTCGCCATCACCTTCACCAATAAGGCCGCCGCGGAAATGCGTGAGCGGATCGAATCGCTGGTGGGCGGCGTCGCCAAGACCATGTGGATCTCCACCTTCCACTCCTCCTGCGTACGGATCCTGCGCCGGGAAGCCAAAACGGTGGGGATGAACTCCAACTTCTCCATCTACGACTCTGCTGACTCGCTGCGGCTGATCACCCTGGTGGCCAAGGGCCTGGACCTTGACCCCAAGAGGTTCACGCCGAAGTCGATCATGCATAAGATCTCGGCGCTGAAAAACGAACTGATCGACGAGGAGTCCTACGCCGAATCGGCCAACCACGCCGATCCGTTCGAATCCGCCGTGGCGGAGGTTTATAAGGGTTACGCGCAGCGGATGCGCCAGGCCAATGCCATGGACTTTGACGACCTGATTGCCCAGACGGTCTTTATGTTCCGCGCGTTCCCGGGTGTCGCCGAATACTACCGGCGCCGCTTCCGGCACATCCTGGTGGACGAGTACCAGGACACTAACCACGCCCAGTACGCCCTGGTTCGCGAACTGGTGGGCACCGACGGCGACGCATTGGAGATTCCGCCGGCAGAGCTGACCGTGGTCGGCGATTCAGATCAGTCCATTTATGCCTTCCGTGGTGCCGATGTGCGCAACATCAATGACTTCGAGAAGGATTATCCGAGCGCGCGGACCATCCTGCTGGAGCAGAACTACCGTTCCACCCAGACCATCCTCAACGCGGCCAACGCCGTGATCCAGCGGAACCCGAACCGGCCGGAGAAACGCCTTTGGACTGCCGAGGGCGACGGCGAGAAAATCATCGGCTACGTGGGCGAGAACGAACACGAGGAAGCCCGCTTTATCGCCGAGGAGATCGACCGCCTGCAGGACGAGGAAAACCTGCGCCCCGGCGACGTCGCCGTCTTCTACCGGACCAATGCCCAGTCCCGGTCCCTGGAGGACGTCCTGGTCCGCGTTGGCCTGCCCTACAAGGTGGTTGGCGGCACCCGGTTCTACGAACGCAAGGAAATCAAGGACGCGCTGGCCTATCTGCGCGTGCTGGTGAATTCCGACGACGTCGTGAACCTGCGCCGCATCCTCAACGAACCCAAGCGCGGGATCGGCGACCGCGCGGAATACTCCGTGGCGGCCCTGGCCGAACGGGAGCGGATCTCCTTTATGGCTGCCCTGCGCCGTGCCGATGAGGCGCCGGGGCTGGCCACCCGGTCCCTGAACGCAATCAACGGCTTTGTGAAGCTGATCGACGACCTCTCCGAGGTAGCATCCGGATCAGGAGCTGCCGCCGCGTTGGAGGCCGTGCTGGAGCAGACCGGCTACCTGGCCCAGCTGCGCTCCAGCAATGACCCGCAGGACGAATCACGGGTGGAGAACCTCGCCGAACTGGTTGCCGTGGTCCGCGAATACGAGAGGGACAACCCCGAGGGGTCACTGGGAGAATTCCTGGAACAGGTTTCCCTCGTCGCCGACGCCGATTCCATTCCGGATGCCCCGGAGGGCTCCGCCGAGGAGGTTGCCGCTGCCGTCGAGGAGTCCCGTCGCCAGGGCGTGGTCACCCTGATGACCCTGCACACGGCCAAGGGCCTGGAGTTCCCGGTGGTGTTCCTGACCGGCATGGAACAGGGACTCTTCCCGCACCAGCGCTCCGCCACCGACCCGGCCGAGCTCGCCGAGGAACGCCGCCTGGCCTACGTGGGCCTGACCCGCGCCCGGCAGCGCCTTTACCTGACCCGCTCCGAGGTGCGCAGCATGTGGGGGCAGAGCCAGTACAACCCCGCCAGCCAGTTTGTCGGCGAGGTCCCGGCCGAACTGATCGAGTGGAAGCGCGAGGGGATGGACCGGCCCACGTGGGGCGGCGGAGGCAGCATCACCTCCAGCCGCTACGGCGGATCATCCTGGGGCGCCGGTGCACCGATGGGAACCGGCGGCAGTACAGCCAACGCCCCGGTGGCCAAGGCCATGGGGCGCGTACAGCCGCAGAAGGAAGTCATTTCCGTAGCCGCGGGCGACAAGGTCAACCACACCTCCTTCGGGCACGGTACGGTGCTCGCGGTGGAAGGTGCCGGGGATAAAACGGTAGCCAAGGTGAAATTCGACATTGGTGAAAAACGCCTGCTGCTGCGCTATGCGCCCCTGACGAAGGAGTCCTGAAAGAGACGCCTGTCATAGCGCAGGCCCCCTCATTTCTACAAACGATAGAAGTGTGTGCTTCATCACTAAAGGGGTAGTCTGTGATCGGCGCCAAGCGCCGAGGTACTAAAGTTCCCAATGGAGCAGACCGGCTGGATGCATCTGCTCTGCGATCGTCAGATCGAATGTAAACCTACTTCGACGTAGAAGGACACTAGCCCGTGGACCTGTTTGAATATCAGGCGCGCGATCTGTTTGAGGCGCACGGTGTACCCGTGCTTGCCGGAATCGTGGCGCACACTCCTGAAGAAGCCAAAGCTGCTGCTGAGAAGATCGGCGGCGTCGTTGTCGTCAAGGCACAGGTCAAGGTTGGTGGCCGCGGGAAGGCCGGCGGCGTAAAGGTCGCAAAGACCGCCGATGAGGCTTTCGAGCACGCATCCAACATCCTCGGCATGGACATCAAGGGCCACACCGTTAACAAGGTGATGATTGCCCAGGGTGCCGATATCGCCGAGGAATTCTACTTCTCGGTCCTGCTGGACCGCGCAAACCGCAACTACCTGGCCATGTGCTCGGTTGAAGGCGGCATGGAGATTGAGCAGCTGGCCGTGGAGCGTCCCGACGCCCTGGCCCGCGTGGCCGTTGATCCGGCCGTCGGCATCGACTCCGCCAAGGCTGCAGAGATTGTCGACGCCGCAGGGTTCGCACCCGAGCTGCGCGACGGCGTCATCAACGCCATCATCAAGCTGTGGGACGTCTTCACCAAGGAAGACGCCACCCTGGTTGAGGTCAACCCGCTGGTCCGCACCGGCGCCGGCGACATCGTTGCCCTCGACGGCAAGGTTTCCCTCGACGAGAACGCAGACTTCCGCCAGCCCGGCCACGCCGAGCTGGAGGACAAGGATGCCGCTGATCCGCTCGAGGCCAAGGCCAAGGAAAACGACCTCAACTACGTCAAGCTGGACGGCGAAGTCGGCATCATCGGCAACGGCGCCGGTCTGGTGATGTCCACCCTCGACGTGGTGGCCTACGCCGGCGAAAAGCACGGCAACGTCAAGCCTGCCAACTTCCTGGACATCGGCGGCGGAGCCTCGGCATCCGTCATGGCCGCCGGCCTGGACGTCATCCTGAATGACTCCCAGGTCAAGTCCGTATTCGTCAACGTCTTCGGCGGCATCACCGCCTGTGACGCCGTCGCCAACGGCATCGTCAAGGCCCTGGAAATCCTCGGCGACGAAGCCAACAAGCCGCTGGTTGTCCGTCTCGACGGCAACAACGTCGAGGAAGGCCGCCGCATCCTCGCCGAGGCCAACCACCCGCTGGTCACCCTGGCCACCACCATGGACGAAGGCGCCGACAAGGCCGCCGAGCTCGCTCACGCCGCTCGCTAACCGAGCCTGTCGAAACCTAGAAGAGAGAATCCACCTATGTCTATCTACTTGAACAAGGACTCCAAGGTCATCGTTCAGGGCATCACCGGCGGCGAAGGCACCAAGCACACCGCCCTGATGCTCAAGGCCGGCACCCAGGTTGTCGGCGGCGTCAACGCCCGCAAGGCAGGCACCACCGTCACCCACGGCGACGTTGAACTGCCCGTCTTCGGCACCGTTGCCGAGGCCATCGACAAGACCGACGCCGATGTCTCCATCGTCTTCGTGCCGCCGGCCTTCACCAAGGACGCCGTCATGGAAGCCATCGACGCCGGCATCGGCCTCGTTGTGGTCATCACCGAGGGCGTCCCCGTACAGGATTCCGCCGAGTTCTGGGCCCACGCCCAGTCCAAGGTGGACGCCGACGGCAACCAGGTCACCCGCATCATCGGCCCGAACTGCCCCGGCATCATCACCCCCGGCGAAGCACTGGTCGGCATCACGCCCGCCAACATCACCGGCAAGGGCCCCATCGGCCTGGTTTCCAAGTCCGGGACCCTGACCTACCAGATGATGTACGAACTGCGCGATCTTGGCTTCTCCACCGCCATCGGCATCGGCGGCGACCCGGTTATCGGCACCACCCACATCGACGCCCTGGCTGCCTTCGAAGCGGATCCCGAAACCAAGGCGATCGTGATGATCGGCGAAATCGGCGGCGACGCCGAAGAGCGCGCAGCCGAGTTCATCAAGGCCAACGTCACCAAGCCGGTTGTCGGCTACGTGGCAGGCTTCACGGCTCCCGAAGGCAAGACCATGGGCCACGCAGGCGCCATCGTCTCCGGTTCCGCCGGAACCGCCCAGGCCAAGAAGGAAGCCCTCGAGGCTGCCGGCGTCAAGGTTGGCAAGACGCCGTCCGAGACCGCCACCCTGCTGCGCGAAGTTTACGCAGCCCTCTAGTTCCACCACGCATGCCCCCGTCCCGCGGATACATTCCGCGGGACGGGGGTTTTGTGCGTACTGATCCGGTTAGAAAGTTAGACATGTCCACCTCAGTAACAAACGGTCCCGGCAAGGCCGGCGCATCCCGGCATAAACGGGCCCTGCGCCGCGCCTCCTGGATTGTCACCCTCGGCGGTTTCCTGTTCGGTTATGACACCGGCGTCATCAACGGCGCACTGCCATACATGCAGGACGATTTGGGTCTGACCCCGTTCACCGAGGGCCTCATCACCTCCAGCCTGCTCTTCGGCGCGGCGTTTGGCGGTGCCATCTCCGGCAAGCTGACCGACCGGTTCGGCCGCCGCCGCGTGCTGATGGGACTCGCCGTCGTGTTCCTGCTGGGTACGCTGGGTACCTCGCTGGCGCCCACCATTGCCGTGATGGTGATCTCCCGGATCGTGCTGGGGCTGGCAGTGGGCGGCGCTTCGGCGCTGGTGCCCCTGTTCCTGGCCGAACTGGCTCCCGCTGAACGGCGTGGCCAGATGGTGACCCGCGACCAGCTGATGATTGTTACCGGCCAGCTGGTTGCCTTCATCGCCAACGCGGTGATCGGCAACATCTGGGGTGAGGATCAGGGCGTCTGGCGCTGGATGCTCGTGGTGGCCACCCTCCCTGCCATCGCGCTGTGGATCGGTATCGCGTTTGTGCCCGAAAGCCCGCGCTGGCTGGCCTCCAAGGGCCGTTTCGCGGAAACCCTTACCGCCCTGCGCCGTATCCGCAGCGCGGAAGCGGCGGAGTCGGAGTACAACGAGGTGCGCGGACTCGCGGAGAAGGAGTCTGCCTCCGCCGGGAGCCTGCGTGACTTCGCCGAGCCGTGGCTGATGCGGGTGCTGCTGATCGGCATGGGCCTGTCCATCGTCCAGCAGATCACCGGCGTCAACGCGATCATGTACTACGGCACGCAGATCCTCGCCAATGCAGGGTTCGGTACGGAAGCGGCCCTCACGGCGAACATCGCCAACGGCGTGGTCTCCGTGGCCGCGGCCTGTGTCGGCATCTGGCTGCTGGGGCGGGTTCGGCGCCGCCGAATGCTGATGACCGGCCTGGTCGGCACCGCATCCTCCCTGCTGCTGATCGGGATCGTGTCCCTGACTGTGGCCGAGGGCAGCCTCCGCGGGTACCTCATCCTGGCCCTGACCGTGACGTTCCTGGCCTTCCAGCAGGGCGCCGTATCGCCGGTCACCTGGCTGATGCTCTCCGAGATCTTCCCGCTGAAGGTCCGCGGGCTCGGCATCGGTATGTCGGTCTTTGTGCAGTGGATGACCAACTTTGCCGTTGGATTCTCCTTCCCGATCCTGATGGCTGCCATCGGCATCTCCAACACCTTCTTTATCTTTGTGGTGCTCGGGATCCTGGCCCTGCTGTTTGTCCGCCGGTACGTCCCGGAGACCCGCGGCCAGAGCCTGGAACAGGTGGAGGAACAGCTGCGGGCCGCTGGCACCAAGTAGCCCGCGCCGTCGAACAACGGAAGGGACCCTGCACGCTGCAGGGTCCCTTCCGCCTTTCCAAGATCCCCTAGGGAACGGCAGGGTATGCCGCGACCGTGGGCACCGTCACCGACGCAGTGAAGCTGGTGAGCGCGGTGGCCTTCGGCGGCGCGTAGACGGACGTGGCCGGCGTAACCTGCAGCACCAGCCTGCTGGCGGACGTCACGGTGTAGGACACCTCTTCCAATGGCAGGGTCACGGTGTGTTCTTTGCCGTCCAGGACCAGCGGCACCGGCGTCACCTGGTTGCCCAGCACCAGGGAAGCCCGGGCCTTATCTATGATCTGCGCGTAAACGTGGGTGCTGCCCTGCCGGGCTGACCCTCTGTAGGTGAGCGTCAGCTGCGGCGCCCCGAAGACCGAAGTGGTGACCGCCGGTGAGGTAATCGGTACGTTGACTGCTACCGGTGCAACCGCAGCCGCTACCACTGCGCCGCTGACGGCGGCGGGGGAGAGGAGCATGGATCCCCGCCCCGCACCCGTAAGGGAGCCGGTGGCTTCCGGGTAGCCCGGAGCAGCCCGGGTGACGCCGTGCTGATCAATGAACTCGAAAGCGGCTCCGGTGTCCACCGGCTGGTCCCGGAGGTATTTACTGAACCAGTTCAGCACCGCCGGGGTAATCCGGTCCGGACCGGCCGCGGAGTTGCACAAGCCGTGTCCGCCGCAGAACTGCAGCATTTTGGTGGGGGTGCCGGTGCTGCTGATCAGGCGATAGTTGCGGGTGGCCTCATCAAGGGTGAACAGCGTATCCGCAGTGCCCTGGATGATCAGCGTGGGAGCAGTAATGGAGGTGAACATACTTTCCGGAGTCAGTGACTCGAAGTAGGCAATGGATTCGGCGCTGAGTTGGTTTGGATAGGTCAGCCCTTCCCTGCAGGCCTTCCGGACCGGGGCGGCCAGGGCGCCCTGGTTTCCCACCAGCGAACCCAGCTGGCCCAGTGCCGTACCTTCGGCACAGAGCAGGGCGCCCCAGCCGCTCTTGAAGGAGCCCGCCTTGTAGAGACTGGTGGTCAGGTCATTCCAGGCGATGGTGGGCGTGATCGCGTCCACCCGCTGGTCCTGGGAGGCGAGGACAAACTGGATGCCGCCGCCGTAGGAGGCCCCGGCCATGCCCAGCACAGGATCCCCCGGGGTGTCCAGGCTCGCTTCCGGCTGCGCTGCGATGTAGTCAATGATGGCCGAGCCGTCCCGGCCCTCATAAGCGGGGTTGTTGACATAGGCCTCACCGCCGCTGAGGCCGAACCCGCGCGGGTCCCATGTGACCACGTTGTACCCGGCTTCCCGCAGCGGCGCGATGCCGATGGAGCCGATCAGAGTGCTGGTGGAGGTGACCGGCAGGCGTCCGCCGGGAAGCCCGAATCCGGGCCCCACCATCACGGTAGGGGCCTGCTGCCCGGCGGCGAGCCCTGTGGCAGGGAAGAAATTGGTATGGATAGGCGTGCCGTCAAAGCTGGTAACGACGACGTCGGTGCGCGCTGCCGGTGCCGCAGCGGTGGGGGCAGCCGGTGCTGCCACAGCGGGTACGGCAGCCAGTGTGGGGCCCAGCAAAGCCGCGGCAACCGCCAAAACGCCCAGGTGTTTCCTCATAATGACCTCATTGTCCGTGGGGAAGAAGATTGGTTACCGACTGGTAACTTCCCGCAGACTATGGAGAGGCCGGCAGGGGCACAAGCTTTGTGCAACATATTGAACCGATAGTGGAGTCCTTTTTGGCGTTGTCTATTGTGCTGCGATGGTCAGTGGTTTAGAGGACGCCGGTACGGCATGGACGGTTTCAGGCAAACAGAATGCCCCCGCACCTATGGTGCGGGGGCATTCCGGGATGATTCTCGGTGCTTGCCTGCGGCTACTTGCCGCCGCGGGCACCGCCGTCGCGGTCTGTGCCCTCTGGCGCCGCGCTCTTGGAGGCCGCGCTATCGGCCGGCACCGCACCGTTGTTGGATGCTGCCGGCTCCTGGCGTTCGTCATGCTCGGTGGTGTGCAGGTCGAAGGAGGAACCGTGCTCCTCCACGCCGGCCTGAATGGCACGGCCGACAACGGATACCGCGAGCTTGCGCCGCAGCGAGAGCGGATCCCTGGCCAGGTCCTTAACCAGTGCCACGGTTAGCAGCAACATCACCACGGCAAAGGGCAAAGCCGCCACAATGGTGATTCGCTGCAGGCCGTCCAATGCCTCGGCAGGTTCGTCGCCGCCGGCCAGCAGCATCACTGCCGCCACGCCACCGGTAAGGATTCCCCAGAAGACGACGACGGCACGGGGCGGGGTTTCCGCGCCGTTGGAGCTCATTGAGGCCATCACGATGGATGCGGAGTCTGCTCCGGTGACGAAGAAGATTGCGATGAGGATCATGGCCAGAACGCCGACGGCGCCGGCCAGCAGATTCGGCATCGGCAGGGCAGCGAAGAGATCGAAGAGCGATCCGTCGAAGGAAATGGTGGGTTCCCCGTCCACCATGGTGACCAGCCCCTCGGATCCGTTAGCCGCTGCTTCCTGCTGGGTGCCGATGGCCGCGCCGCCAAAGACGGAGAACCAGACAACGCTGACGGCGAAGGGCACCAGCAGGACGCCGGTAACAAACTGCCGGATGGTGCGCCCGCGGCTGATCCGGGCGATGAACATACCCACGAACGGCGTCCAGGAGAGCCACCAGGCCCAGTAGAAGATGGTCCAGCTGGAGAGCCAGGCGCGCATGGCTTCATCGCCGGTCACTTCGGTCCGGGAAGCCATCTGGGCCATGTTGGCGGCGTAGTCGCCAATGGCGGCGGGAACCACGTTGAGTATGAACAGGGTTGGGCCCACCACGAAGATGATCGCGGCGAGGACGAAGGCCAGGACCATGTTGATGTTGGACAGCCACTGGATGCCGCGGGAAATGCCGGACACGGCGGACGCCACAAAGCAGCCGGTGAGAATGGCGACAATGGCCACCAGAATGGGTGTTCCCACCGTACCCAGGAAGCCGGTGGCCTGGAGGCCGCTGCCGATCTGCAGGGCGCCGAGGCCGAGGGAAGCGGCGGTGCCAAAGAGCGTCGCGAAGATCGCGAAGATGTTCAGGACCTTGCCCAGCGGGCCGTCCACGCGCTTGGCGCCGAAGAGCGAGGTGAAGGCAGAGGAGATCAGCTGTTTGCGGCCCAGCCGGTAGGTGCCGTAGGCCATGGCAATACCCACCACGGCGTACATGGCCCAGGGGTGCAGGCCCCAGTGGAACAGCGAGGTTCCCATGGCGGTCTGCAGCGCTTCCGGGGTCTGGGCATCCACCGTGCCCGGCGGTGGAGAGATGTAGTAGAACAGCGGTTCTGCGACGCCGTAGAACATGAGGCCGATGCCCATGCCGGCGGAGAACATCATGGCTATCCAGGACACGGTCTTGTACTGGGGTTCCTCGCCGTCCTGGCCCAGCGGAATGCGGCCGAACCGGCCCACGGCCAGCCAGATGACATACACCACGAGGAACGAAGCCAGCAGGACGAAGAACCAGCCGGCATTGGTGATCACCCAGTCAAGCGCCGTCTGGGAGACGGCGGAAAGGTTGTCCGTTCCGAAGAAGCCCCACGCAATAAATGCAAGGGCGAGGACACCGGTGACGGCAAAGAGCAGCTTGTCCAGTTTCGCGGGTACACCGCGGCTGAGTGCCTTCTCCTGCGCGCGTTGCCCCTCAATCATCAGCTGGACGAGTTCGTGTTCCTGCTCCACCACCGGGAGGGAGGACGTGGTGGTTTCATCGATGGTGATGGCGAGCCGTGAGGACGCGGGATCACCGTCGTGCATTGCGGAGTCGCGCGGCGGACCTTCTGTGGTAGCCATAGGCCTTTCCTTATGTCAGCGCAAAGGGCGGGTCCTTGTGACGGACCCGGGGCAGGCAGAAAGGCAACCACTCCCGGCGGCGGGGCTCAGATTACCGCCCACAGTCCGCCGGATTTCTTAAAAGCAACGCGGCCGGACCTCTGCGTCCCTTTACATAATTCGCGAGTGTGTTCCTTTCAACGTTGCGGTCGGCTTCGTTGCAAGTCAAATCGGCTGGTTCCATTTCCGTGCCCGGCAACGCGCACGGAACAGGCTGTGGCGGCATGCCGGCAGTGGGGGCCGGGCCACCGGACGGGTCCCGGAGCTAGAGCGCGGTGGTGCCGAAGAACATACCCAGCAGGTAGGTTGCGGCCGCGGCGCCGAAGCCAATGGCAAGCTGCCGCAGGGCCCGCTTGAGCGGGGAAGCACCGGACAGCAGACCCACGACGGCGCCTGTCATCAGCAGTGCCAGACCCACCAGTACGCAGGAGAGGACAACGGCGGTCAGGCCGGTCAGACCGAACAGGTAAGGGAGTACCGGGATGACGGCCCCGGAGGCGAAGAAGCAGAAGCTCGACGCGGCAGCGCCGAGGCCCGTGCCCACGGACTCGTGCTGGTCCCGGGCCTCCCCGGCGTCGTCAGCCTCGGGATTCAGTGAGAAGCTCGGATCACAGTCGCAGCTGAAGAGTCCCATCCGCTCGGCCGCCCGGTGCTCGGCCGCTTCCTTGGACATGCCCCTGGCACGGTAGACCAGCACCAGCTCATTGGCATCAATGTCCAGTGACTTCGCGGCGGAAAGCGTGATCTGCGTGGGCCGGGAAGCGTCCAGAAGTTCGCGCTGGGAGCGAACGGACACGTATTCGCCGGCACCCATGGACAAGGCGCCGGACAGCAGGCCGGCCAGACCGCTGATCAGGATGAAGGTGCTGGAGACCCCGGTGGCGCCGATGCCCATAATGAGGGCAAGGTTGCTCACCAGACCGTCATTGGCGCCGAACACCGCCGCGCGGAAGTTACCGGACAGCCTGGTCCGGCCCCGCGTGGCCAGGCCGCGGACCACTTCCTCATGGATCTGTTCATCAGCGGCCATGGCGCTGGTGGCATTCGGGTCCTGGGAATACGGAGACCGGCCCTCCGCCCGCTGGGCAAGGGCCAGCACAAACACCGAACCGAACCGGCGGGCCAGCAGGCCCAGCATCCGGTTGCGGAGGGAGGGGCGCAGCGGCCGGCCGGCGTCGTCGCCCAGCAGGCTGCGCCAGTGCTCTTCATGGCGTCCCTCCGCTTCGGCGAGGGCCAGCAAAATGTCCCGCTCTTCGCCCTCGCGGCGTTCGGCAAGGTAACGGTAGGTGGCTGCTTCGGCCTGCTCATCGGCCAGGTACTGGCGCCAGCGTTTCTTATCGGCCGCCGTCGGCTGGTGCGGGCTTTCGCCTGAACGGTCCGGCGAGGGGGAGGGGTTCACGGTGCTCCTGACAGGGACCGGAACGCATGGGGATCCGGCCAGCTTAGCTACGACTCTTCTGACCGAAGGTCTCGCTCGCCCGCCGCTGATGTCGGCGGGTGGACTGCCGGGACGCCGCAGCGTCCAGTGTGTCGACAGGCCTCGGGCTGACAGGCTGCGCCATCCCAGACATCACTTCAGACATCGTTCAGAACACAGACCCGGCCGGAGCTACTCCCCTTCGACGCCCAAGTGTAGTCGATCCCGGTGTGCAAAACCCGCCGGCTCGCGGTAAGGCACGGTTTGGGCCAAGACACAGC
Organism: Arthrobacter sp. Y3225209; assembly: GCF_059090685.1. Lineage (NCBI taxonomy): Bacteria > Bacillati > Actinomycetota > Actinomycetes > Micrococcales > Micrococcaceae > Arthrobacter > Arthrobacter sp. Y3225209. The sequence continues at coordinate 169,242 of NZ_JBNHFW010000003.1, read as the reverse complement.
AGCTTAAGGCAAAGCCGGGCAGGCGCTAAAGTCAATTACGTGAGCAATAACTTTCCTGTCCCGGATCCGGACCGTCCATGGACCCGCCACTACAGCGACGGGGTCCTGACAAGTTTCAGCCTTCCCGAGGGTTCCCTGGTGGACATGGTGGAGACGTCGGTACGTAAATACGGTTCCAAAACCGCGCTGCAGTTCTTTGGTGCCACCACCAGCTACGCCGAGCTGGGTGAACAGATCCGCCGGGCAGCGGCGGGACTGCAGAAGCTGGGTGTACGCAAGGGGGACCGGGTGGCGCTGGTGCTGCCCAATTGCCCGCAGCATGTCGTGGCGTTCTACGCCATCCTGCGGCTGGGCGCTGTAGTGGTGGAGCACAACCCCCTCTACACCGACCGTGAGCTGCGGCACCAGTTCGAAGACCACGGCGCCACCATGGCCATTGTCTGGGACAAGACCGTCCAGCAGATCCAGGACCTGCCCGCGGACATCCCGGTGCACACCATCATTTCCGTTGGCCTGATCGAAGCCATGCCGCTGAGCAACCGGCTGGCATTGAAGCTGCCCGTTGCCAAGGCACGCACGGCCCGCGCCGCGCTGACGGCAGACAAGCGGCCGCGCAGCGGGGCACGGAAGGTGCTGACCTGGAAGACGCTGCTGGACACCCGCCCGCTGCGCCGCCGGCACCCGCGTCCGGAGTCCTCGGACCTGGCGGCCATCCAGTACACCAGCGGCACCACGGCCGATCCGAAGGGGGCAATGCTCTCGCACGCCAACCTGATGGCGAACGCCGCGCAGGGCCGGGCCTGGGTGCAGGGCCTGCGCCCCGGCAAGGAAACCGTCTATGCCGTGCTGCCGATGTTCCACGCCTACGGCCTGACGCTGAGCCTGACCTTTGCCATGAGCATGGGCGCCCGCCTGGTGCTGTTCCCGAAGTTTGATGTGGACCTCACCCTGCAGGCCATGAAGAAAACGCCCGCAACCTTCCTGCCGGCAGTTCCGCCCATCTACGACCGGCTCGCGGCTGCCGCAGCGGAACAGGGCGTCTCGCTCAAGGGTGTCCGGTTCGCCATCTCCGGAGCCATGAACCTGCCGCCGAAAACGGTGGAAACCTGGGAAGCGGCAACCGGCGGGCACCTGATCGAAGGTTACGGGCTGACCGAAACCTCCCCGGTGGCGCTGGGTAACCCCTTCGGTCCCAGCCGCAAGCCCGGCACCGTGGGTGTGCCCTTCCCCGAGACCGATATCCGCATTGTGGATCCGGAGAATCCCGCCGTGGAGGTGAAGCACGGCACGCCCGGCGAACTGCTGATCAAGGGCCCGCAGGTCTTTGGCGGTTACTGGAACAAGCCCCGGGAATCCGAAGCGGCGCTGCTTGAGGGCGGCTGGTTCCGCACCGGCGATATTGTGTCCATGGACGACGACGGATTTGTCACCATCCGGGACCGGATCAAGGAACTGATCATTACCGGTGGTTTCAACGTCTCCCCGTCCGAAGTGGAGGACGCCCTGAAGCGGCACGAGTCCGTGGATGATGCCGCGGTGGTGGGCATGGCCCGGACCGGAGGCGGCGAGGACGTGGTGGCCGCCGTGGTGCTCAAGCCCGGCTCGGGATTCAATGCCGAAGGGCTGCGTACCTATGTGCGCAATGAACTGGCCGCCTACAAGGTCCCGCGGCGCATCGTGGAAATCCAGGAACTGCCGCGTTCGCTGATCGGCAAGGTCCTGCGCCGGCATGTGCGCGATAACCTGCAGAACGGCATCGACGGATCGTCCGCTGCACCCGACCAGGGCACTGCGCCCGTCAATCCTGACGCCGGTCCTGCCGGTGCCCCGAAACAGCCCTGAGCAGAGAGAGCGGACATGAGCGCATCAAGCACGCAGCGGAAGGACCGGCCTGCCGAAGCCGACCACACCAGGCCCGGCCGGTATTGGAGCGGCCCGCTGGGGCATGCCGCACAGCGTGCGGCACAGATCCTGCTGATCCTGGTGCTCGTGTCAGTGTCCGTGTACGGGCTCCGGCAGATCACGCTGGTGGTGATCCCTGTCCTTCTTGCCCTCATCCTGGGGGCGGCGATCGCTCCCTTCGTGAATTGGCTGCGTCGTAAGGGATGGCCCAGTGCACTGGCTACGGGGTTGTCCTTCCTGCTGCTGCTGGCGATCTTCGGCGGCCTGGTGACGGGCATTGTTTTTGCCATTCGCAGCGAGTGGTCTTCCCTGGTGGACCAGGCAGTCCAGGGCTTCGACAAGCTCTATGACTTCATCCTGAACGGCCCCCTGCCAATCGATGACAACATGCTCAGGGACGCCCGGGACGCGGCCATCGATTTCGCCACCAGCAGCACCGTCAGTAACGGGGCAATTGCGGGCCTGTCAGCAGCGACGTCCTTTATCACCGGATTCCTCCTGATGGCCGTGGTGCTGTTCTACTTCCTGAAGGACGGGGACCGGATCTGGGCGTTCTTCCTGCGGTGGTTCCCCGAAGACCGGCGCGAAAAGGCCCGCATCTCCGGCTTCCGGGTCATGGAAGTCCTCGGCGGCTACATCCGGGGCACCGCCATCGTGGCACTGGTGGACTCGGTCTGCATCGGTGCGGCCCTGTTCATCCTGCAGGTCCCGCTGGCCCTGCCACTGACAGTGATCGTCTTCGTCGGTTCCTTCATTCCGCTGGTGGGTGCAACGGCGGCCGGAGTGTTCGCCGCCCTGATTGCGCTCGTAGCCAACGGCCCCGTGGTGGCGCTGGTGGTGGTGGTGGTGATCATTGCCGTGAACCAGATCGAAGGAAACTTCCTGCAGCCCGTGGTGATGGGTAAATCCCTGAGTATCCATGCCCTGGTCATCCTCCTGGCCCTGACAGCCGGAACCATCCTGGCCGGGATTATCGGCGCCATCCTGGCGGTACCCATCACGGCCGTCGGCTGGGCGGTCATCAAGGTGTGGACCGGGGAAGACAACGGTGAGGACATCGAGGAGCTGGCTGAGATCCCTGATCCCGAGGAACAGCCCGAAATGGAATCCGCGGAGAGCTGACGCGTGAAGGCCCTGCCCGTAGAACCTACCAACGCGCCGGTTGCCATCGGCGTGCGCATCCGTGCCGCCCGGCAGGCCCGCAGGATGACCATTGAACAGGTGGCCGAGGCAACCGGCCTGACCAAGGGCTTCCTCAGCCGGGTGGAACGGGATCTGACCTCACCGTCCGTGGCGTCCCTGGTGACGTTGTGCCAGGTGCTCTCGATCTCCATCGGAGACCTCTTTTCGGCCCCCCAGATTAATCTGACCCGCTGGGAGGACGCCCCGCGGATCAGCCTGGGCGGCGACGGGATTGTGGAACGCCTGGTCACGGCGCGCACCGAGCGCCGGGTCCAAGTGGTCCGCTCCGTCATTGAACCCGGCGGCACCGGAGAAGCAGACCTGTATTCCGTGGACTGCGAAGTCGAAGTGCTGCACGTGGTTCAGGGCCGTTTCCAGCTGATTCTGGGCAGCGAGAGACTGGATCTGGCTGCCGGGGATACCGTCACCTTTCCCGGCAGGGAACCGCACTCCTGGCATAACCCCGGCAGCGGGGAGGCCGTAGTGCTGTGGACCCTGGTTGGACCCGGCAGCGCGTAAGCGCGTTCCGCTGCCGGGTCGGCGCTGGGTACCTTCCGCCTGGACCCGGGCCGGAGGCTGTCCCGGCCTGCTAGACCCGTGCCGGCTCAGCCGCGGCCGTAAGGTCTGCCAGGTAGCTGAGCGCACCGGACAGGTCCCGGCCCGCAGTCCGGTAGCCAACGTAGCCGTCCGGGCGGATGACCAGCAGTTCCGGACGGCGTGAGCTCAGGCCCAGGCGGTGGAACGCGAGGCCGCTGACATCCTGGATGATGCCGGGCCCGCCGGCGATCAGGCTGCTGCCTGTCATCAGCTGCTTCACGTGCAGCAGCCCGGCTAGGCGGGGCAGTGATGCCTGGATCTGCTCGGCGGCGTCCTGCGGCCATCCCGGGCCGCAGAGCAGCACCGTGAAGCCCGGCGCAACCGCGAGGTCCTGAAGCCGGCGTTCGCGGCCCTGGTGGATCACATCGGCATCCGGCATCCGGTCACCGGGGCGCGGACCGGAGGCCAGCAAACCCGGCAGGCGGGAGGTGCCGGACTGCACCATGTCCGAGCCGCGGTAATTAACGTTCAGCTGCGACATGGTCCGGAAGAGGCGCGAACGCAGCCCGTCCCAGTCCATGACCTTCGGGGCGAGCGCGGGCAGAAGCTTGGTACGCGGCAGTTTCGCCAGGCCGCTGCGGCTGGTGGCGAGCTTGAAGATCCGGTCCGTCGCGGAGACCACATCCCGGCCCACGGGCCGCCGCTCGGCGTCGTAGCTGTCGATCAGGTCATCGCTGGCCAGGCCCCGGGAGCCGAGGGCAAGTTTCCAGCCAAGGTTCAGTGCGTCCTGGATGCCGGTGTTCATGCCCTGCGCCGCCACGGGGGAGTGCACGTGCGCGGCATCGCCAGCCAGGAACACGGAACCTCGCTGGAAGTACTCCGCCACCTGGTGGGAAAGCCGGAAGGTGCTGATCCACTGCGGATCGCGTACCTGCAGTTCTCCGCGGGTGAAGGTGTCGGCCAGCTTCTGGAGCGTCTCCAGGGTGGTTGGCGAGTTGTCCCCGCGCGGTTTGATGCCAATCATCCGCCAGGTGGCCGGGCCGCCGAGCGGGAAGAGGAAAAGGAAGCCGTCCTCAGTGGGGTAGGAGTGCACGGTGTCGGGCTCCACGCCGTCAACCTCGACGTCCGCCAGGATGAAGGTGTCCGGGTAGGCCGTACCGCGCCAGTCCATGCCGGCCTTCGCGCGCACCGTGCTGTTGGCACCGTCCGCTCCCACCACATAACGGGCGCGGATGCGTTCGATGCCGCGGTCCATGCGCTGGATCTTGGCTTCCATGCCGGCAAACGGGTCTTCCGGGTCCAGGCGTTCGAGGTCCTGGAGCTCGGCGCCGCGCTCAATCCGCACCCGGCGTGAGAGCAGGTACTGCGTGAGGATGCGTTCGGTTTCCGTCTGGGAGAGGAACAGCAGCTGCCGGTAGGCGGAGTCCTCCAGTCCGGAATCGAAGAGGTCCACATTCAGGGTTTCCTCGGGCAGGTGCAGCTGCAGCTGCCGTGCCGGGTGGCCCGCCGCGGCCAGTTCATCACCAATACCGAAGGGGCGCAGTGCTTCGAGAGTGCGCGGCTGGATGGCAATGGCACGCGACTCTGTACCCGGTGTCTGCCGCCGGTCAATAATGCGGAAACTCGCGCCGAAAGCGCTGAGCTGGGCGGCCAGAGCCAGGCCGGTAGGGCCGGCGCCGACAATCAGGACGTCGACGTCGAAGGAAGGGTCTGCGCTGTTATCGTGGGCCGCCATGCTCTCAGCCTAGTCTTGACCCTGAGCGCAGTTCCACTTTAGCCTTTCGGTAAACTTTTGATTACCTACAGATAACAGGGGTGCGGGCAACGACGCCCGCGCCGGATCCGGAGAACCCCATGGACAACCTTCCCCGCGTCAGCGCCAACGGCAACACCGGTCCGGTGGATGCTGCGCTGGTTCCGCGCTACGCCGGCGCTGCCACATTTGCCCGGCTGCCCCGGCTGGACCAGGTGGAGCGCACCGATGTGGCCGTGGTGGGTGTGCCCTTTGACAGTGGCGTCTCCTACCGGCCGGGCGCACGGTTCGGCGGCAACCATGTCCGGGAAGCAAGCCGCCTGCTGCGCCCCTACAATCCGGCGCTCGACGCATCACCGTTTGGAAACCTGCAGGTGGCGGACGCCGGTGACATGGCGGTGAACCCGTTCAGCATTCATGAGGCCATTGAGACCGTGCAGCAGAACGCCCTGGACCTGACCGGCGGAGGGGCGAGACTGCTGACCCTGGGCGGGGACCACACCATTGCCCTCCCGCTGCTCCGCGCCGCTGCAGAACGCGCCGGGACCCCGGTGGCCCTGCTGCACTTTGATGCACACCTGGACACCTGGGATACCTATTTCGGCGCCGAATACACACACGGAACCCCGTTCCGCCGGGCCGTGGAGGAAGGCATCCTGGACACCGACGCCCTGTCCCATGTGGGTACCCGGGGGCCCTTGTACGGCAAGAAGGATCTCGAAGAGGACCGACGGTTCGGCTTTGGCATCGTGACGTCCTCCGACGTCCTCCGCCAGGGGGTGGATGAGGTGGTGGCGAAACTGCGGGAGCGGATCGGCGACCGGCCGCTCTATATCTCCGTGGATATTGACGTCCTGGACCCGGCCCACGCCCCGGGAACCGGCACTCCCGAAGCCGGAGGCCTGACCAGCCGGGAACTGCTGGAGATCCTGCGCGGACTGCGCGGACTGAACCTGGTGGGGGCCGACGTCGTCGAAGTCGCTCCCGCCTACGACCATGCCGATATCACCGCCGTGGCGGCCTCGCATGTCGCTTATGACCTGATCACCCTGATGGGACTTTCCGCATGAGCGCCGGAGCCGGCACCGCACCTGCACGTAACGGCGGCGATCTGGTGGTGGAAACACTCGAAGCCCTGGGCGCCACGAAGGTGTTCGGGATTCCCGGCCAGCATGCGCTGGGACTCTTTGACGCCCTGTCCCGCTCGCGGCTGGAGTTCATTTCCTCCCGGGTGGAAAACAACTCAGCCTTCGCGGCCGACGGCTTTTCCCGGGCCACCGGACAGGTGGGGGTGGTGTTCCTGTCCACCGGCCCCGGGGCACTGACCGCGCTGGCGGGGCTGCAGGAAGCCTATGCCACCGGTGTACCCCTGATTGTGGTGGCCAGCCAGCTGCCGATCGAGGGGCTGGGCGCCCGGCGGAGGGGCATGCTGCACCAGCTCGATGACCAGAAGGCCTCCGCTGCCAACGTCACCAAGAGCCAGCGGCTGATCCAGCACGCTTCCGGCATTCCGTCCGCCATCCAGGATGCCTGGACCGAGGCCATCTCCTCCCCGATGGGTCCGGTGTGGATCGAGGTGCCGCAAAACGTCCTGCTGAATCCCGTGCTGGTGCCGGCGGTGGAGGACGCCCTGGCCGAGCCATTCGACAATCCTCCGCGCAGTGAACTGGTGAAGGAAGCCGTTCAGTGGCTGTCCGGTGCCCGGCGTCCGGCCATTATTGCCGGCGGGGGAGTGCGCCGCAGCGGGGCCGGGCAGTCCCTGCTCTCGATCGCCGAGAAACTCCACGCGCCGGTGATCTGTACCCCGGGCGGCAATGGTGCCTTCCCCTGGGAACATCCCCTGTCCCTGCAATCGTGGATGGAGGACCGGCATATGACCGACCTGCTGGAGGACGCTGACGTGCTGCTGGTCATCGGGTCCTCGCTGGGTGAAGTGACCTCCAATTACTTCACCATGGCACCGCGCGGCCGGATCATCCAGATCGACGCCGAACCGCGGGTGCTGGAGTCCAACGCACCGGCCCTTGGCATCCGCGCCGATGCACGGCAGGCACTGGAAGCACTTGACGCTGCACTGCCTGCGGCCGCAGCCGAACTCCCGGACTGGCACGGACAGACCGCCCGGGAGGCGGTCGCCGCGGCCCTGGACCGGGTGCAGGCACGGCTGGATGCACAGGACCTCGCCCTGGAGCGCCGGTTCATGGCTGATATCCGGGCCGCTGTTCCGGATGCAATGCAGACCTACTGGGACATGACCATTTCCGCGTACTGGGCCTGGAGCTGCTGGGACGCCCGGTCCGGGCAGTTCCACTCCGCCCAGGGCGCCGGCGGACTCGGCTACGGCTTCCCCGGGGCCATCGGCGGGGCCCTCGGCCTGGGGGAGCGGGTGCTGGCGGTGTCGGGGGACGGCTCCGCAATGTACTCCATAGCCGAGCTGGCCACCGCCCGCCAGCACGACGCCGCCGTGACCTGGCTGATTGTCGACGACGGCGGCTACGGGATCCTGCGCGAATACATGGAGGACGCCTTTGGCAAGGCCACGGCAACGGAGCTGGCGCGGCCGGACTTTGTGAAGCTCGCCGAATCCTTCGGGGTTCCGGCCCGCCGCTGTTCACCCGCAGGTATCCGTGAAACCCTCGAGGAGTCCTTCACTGCGGAGGGCCCCAACGTTGTGGTGGTGGAGGCACGGATAGGACTTTTCGCCCCCACCCATCTGGCCTAGCGTTCCGTGGCGTTTAGTTAGTTGACCTAGTCAAATTCCGGCGTATAGTTGCCTAGGTCAACTATCGATCCGTCCGGAGGAATCCCATGCCCGTGCAGCAGGCAACGGCGGAAGACCTGACCCGGAAAGTCTTCGCCCTTCAACGGGCCCTGCGGTGCGTCACCCAGCTCAGCGCCGACAGCGGGGGACCCGGGGTGGCATCGCAGGGCGTCATGCGCATGATCGCCGAAGACGGTGAACTGCGGGCCACCGAGCTCGCAGCCAAACTGGGCATCGGGCCGGCAGGACTGAGCCGCCACGTCGCCGAGCTGGAAGAGCTTGGCTATGTCCGGCGCCGCCCGCACCCCCAGGACCGCCGTGCCTACCTCATCAGCCTCTCCGAACTGGGGGAAACAGTCCTGGCGCAGGCCCTGGCACACCGGGCAGCCATTCTGCAGCAAACCCTCTCCGACTGGACCGAGGAGCAGGCCCAGACGGCATCGAACTCTATCGGGGCACTCTCCGACACTCTCTTTTCTTCCTTCCGCACCGCCGGTACGTCCCGTTCAACACCTGGCGCGTCCGATTCCATGCCTACTCCGCAGGAGCAAACAGCTAAGTGACCGAAACCAAGACAGCAAAGACAGCCAGGACAAAACACGTACCAGGCGAGATGAGCCACCGCCAGATCCTGCAGGCCCTCACCGGCCTGCTCGCCGCCCTCTTTACGGCAATGCTGAGCACCACCATCGTGGCCAACGCACTGCCCACCATCATGGGTGAACTGCATGGAACCCAGACGGACTTCGCCTGGGTGGTCACCGCGGCGCTGCTGGCCAATGCGGTGAGCACACCGATCTGGGGCAAGCTCGCTGACCTGTTCAGCAAAAAGCTGCTGGTGCAGCTGAGCATCGTGGTCTTCGTGGCCGGCTCGGTGCTGGCCGGGTTCTCGCACAACATGGAGCTGCTGCTGACGGCCCGCGTGATCCAGGGCCTCGGCATGGGCGGACTCACGGCACTGGCACAGGCGATCATCGGATCCATCATTCCGCCGCGCGAACGCGGCCGGTACTCCGGGTACATGGGTGCCGTGATGGCCGTGGCCACTGCGGGCGGCCCGCTGCTGGGCGGCTTCATTGTGGACAGCCCGCTGGGCTGGCGCTGGACCTTCTTCCTCTGCGTTCCCCTCGCCGTCGTCGCCCTGGTCCTGCTGCAGATCACCCTGCGCCTGGAGCACGTGCGGCGCCCGGCACGGATCGACTGGCTGGGCTCCATCCTGCTCACCGCAGGAATCTCGCTGCTGCTGATCTGGGTCTCCTTCGCCGGCAAGGCCGGCTACTACGAATGGTGGTCCTGGGAAACGGCCGCCATGGTGGGCGGCTCGGTGGTCCTGCTGGCCCTGCTGGTGTTCGTTGAGTCCAAGGTTCCCGAACCGATCATTCCGCTGAAGATCATCTCCCAGCGCACCACCGCCCTGGCCATCATCGCCTCCGTGGCCGTGGGCATCGCCATGTTCGGTTCCACCACCTTCCTCGGCCAGTACTTCCAGCTGGCCCGCGGCTTCACCCCCACCGAAGCCGGCCTGCTGATGCTGCCCATGATTGCCGGCAACCTGCTCGGGTCCGTGGGATCGGGCCTGCTGATCACCCGGTTTGGTAAATGGAAGCGCTACCTGATCATCGGTACCCTTCTGGTCATTCTCGGTACCGGGCTCGCGGGCATCATTGACCACGAAACCGAGATGGTCCTGGTCAGCCTGTTCATCTTTATCCTCGGTGTCGGCATGGGCCTGCTGATGCAGAACCTGGTCCTCGCCGTGCAGAACACGGTGAAAGTCACCGAAGTCGGCTCTGCCAGCGCTTCGGTGGCCTTCTTCCGCACCGTTGGCGGCGCCATCGGCGTCTCCGTCCTGGGCGCCGTGCTGTCCAGCTCGGTGAGCAACCGGGTCACCCGGGAACTGACGGATGCGGGCATCCCGACCGAGGGCGGCGGCACCACCGCCACCCTGGACATCGCGGAGCTGCCGGAGCAGGTGCAGACGTTCTTCCGGATCGCCTATGCCGAAGGAACCGCTGACATCTTCCGCATCGCAGCGGCCGTTGCCGTGATCGCTTTGGTGGCTGTGTTGTTCATCAAGGAACAGGCGCTGCGCCGGACGCTGGACATCAAACCGACCTCCGCCAGCCCGGTGGAACCGGGCCTGACCGGAGGCAGCGAAATGCTGCAGACCGGCGCCATGGCCGCGGTCCCGGCCGCCCGCACAGCGGAAACGGAGGCTTCCCGGCAGGCGGGCCACGCCGGAAACGCAGGCGACGGACAGACCCCGGGCGCGAGCCCGAAACAGTAAGGCGGGAAGCGCGCCGGCACCTACTGCATGGTGAACCGGCGCGCCACTGCTCCGGCCAGCACCGGGTTGCGGAACATCCGTTCCAGCCCGGCGTTGCGCAGGGCCATCACCCCCACAGGCAGGGGACGGCCCAGCATCATGTTTACCCGGGCCTGGGCGGACGCCACCACCGCATCGCGGCGGCGGTCCCGTTCAAAGCCCCGCAGCCGCGTGCCGACCGGTTCACCCTGCAGGGCAGCGGCGATCAGCGGTGCCACGGCCGCCGCGTCCAGCCAGCCCAGGTTCATGCCCTGCCCGCCGATGGGACTGATCACATGGGCCGCATCACCGATCAGCAGCGTCCGGCCCCGGACCAGGCGTTCGGCGCGGCCAATCCGCACCCCGAAGGCGCTGAGCATCGAGTTCCGCGTTGCGTCCAGCCGGTGCCCGGTGCGGTGGCGCACCATGGCCGCCAGATCAGCGGCGGAGGCATCTGTGGCCAGCGCATCGGTATGCACCACCCATCGGCGCAGGCCTCCGGGCAGGGGGAAGGACTCAACTATGCCCTCCGGTTCCAGATACAGCACGCCCAGCGGGCCGTCGGACGTGTCATCGGGAAAGTCGCCCATCAGATAGGTATCCGGAAGCAGCCGCGAGGACCACGGTGTCCCCAGGGCGGTGCGAATGGAGGAGCGTGCACCGTCGGCGGCCACCAGCAGTGAGGCCGTGGAGGTGAAGGCGGATCCGCCTGCGGTACCGTGCACGCGCACCGAGGGGCCGTCCTCCTCGAAGGATTCGACCCGGGCCCCGCGGACCAGGGCCTGCGGGTCCAGTGCCTGCAGCCGCTCTTTCAGCAGTTCCTCGGTGCGCACCTGCGGCAGGGTGAGGACATACGGATAACGGGCCGAGGCAGCGGCGAATCCCAAACGGGCCACTGTCCGTCCCGCGCTGCGTGCCTCGCCGTGGCTGATCTGCACCCCTTCCCGGGCCATCGCCCCGGCGATCCCGGCCAGGGCCAGGGATTCCAGCGCCGGGGGATGCACCCCGATGGCCCGCGAATGCGCGCTGCGTACCTGACGCTGTTCCAGCACCTGGACCGACACCCCTGCCTGAAGCAGCAGGATGGCCAGGTACATTCCCACCGGTCCGCCGCCCGCGATCACGACGTCGGCAGCAGGCCGCGGCACGAGGGGCGGCGGCGCGTCCGGCAGTGGGGATGGGAGGGCCGTGGGAGCCGGGGCTGTCGCCACGCGGATCACGCCTCCTTTGACAGGCCGGGGACCCGTCCGGGCGGCGGACAGAACAGCAGGTTCTGCCAGGGGCGGTGCTGCCGTCCCTGCCAGCCCGGCGGAGTTACCGTGAGCAGTTCCTCCCGGGTAAAGCTGCGCCGGATCGAGGTCAGTCCGTCTGCACGGATGAACGAGCCGGGGAAAAAGGGCAGGGTCCCGAGGGAGAAGAGGGCATACGCCCAGGGGTTGCGTTCAATGTCGCTGTGCAGGCTCAGGTGCCGGGCCAGCTGCCGTGAATCCGCCAGCAAGGCCTGCATTTCTTCCGGGGTGAGGTGGTGCAGCATGTGGTTGGAGATCACCACATCGAAAACCTGCCCCTCAGCCACCAGGTCAGAGCTGAAGGCCTGACGGAAGGTCAGTCCTTTGACCGCCGGCCGCGCGGAAGCGAAGGCGTGGGCCCGGGGATCGGGGTCAATCCCGGTGATTTCCACGTCGAGGCCGTCCCGCCGGGCCCAGCGGGCCAGGCTGCGGGCTACGTCCCCGCCTCCGGAGCCGATGTCCAGCAGGCTCCCGCCGCCCGCTTCACGGAAGAGGGGGCGAAGGTAGCGGACATAGTTGCGCCGCCACCCGGAGACCACCGCATTGATGAGCCAGAACTGGGCATAGGTTCGCTCGAGGCGGCGCGGGTCGGCGTCCGGGCTGTCCATTTCCTCCACTGCGTCCACCGCCCGCTCTGCCAGGGACGGAAAGCCAGGCGTCATACGGCCGCAGGAACGCCCAGCGGCGCCGCCCGGTCCGCCTGCTCTGCTGAACCGGGCTGCACCGGCCCGCCAACGCGGGTGAACAGCCCCGTCTCCACCGTGAGTCCGGGCCCGAAGGCCATGGAGCAGATCCGCTCATTACCGCCATTGAAGGGCAGGTCCAGAATGCGTTTGAGCACAAACAGCACGGTGGCGCTGCTCATGTTTCCTACAGTGCGCAGGGTTTCCCGCGCCGGGTGCAGCTGCTCCTCGGTGAGTTCGAGTTTGGTTTCCACCTTGTCGAGGATGCTGCGTCCGCCCGGGTGGATGGCCCAATGCTCAATGTCGCTGTACGGGCGGCCGTTGACGCTCGGGTCGTGTGCCAGCAGGGGCTCGAGTGCCCCGACGATGTGATCATCGATGATGTGCGGAACGTAGGTTCCCAGCACCATCTCAAACCCCTCGTCGCCGATGTTCCAGGCCATGGCTTCCTCGCCGACGGGCGTGAGCACGGTTTCGAAGTGGTCCAGCCGGATGGCCGGACCCGAAGCGGGGAGGTCTTCGCGGGCAGTGATGATGGCCGCCGCCGCGCCGTCTGCGAAGAGCGAGGACCCCATGATGGCATCCGGGTCATTGGAAGTGCGCACGTGCAAGGAGCACAGTTCGGCGCTGACCACCAGCACCACGGCGTTGGGATCGGCGTCGCAGAAGGATTTGGCGGCCCGCATCGCCGGGAAGGCCGCATAGCAGCCCATAAAACCGAGGTGGTAGCGCTGCACCGAGGCGTTCAGGCCCAGCGCCCGGACCACCTTGTAGTCCGGTCCCGGGTTGAAGAACCCGGTGCAGGAGACGGTGATGACATGGGTGACGTCCGCCGCGGCAATTCCGGCGCACGCGTCCAGTGCCTTCGCGGCGGCTTCAATAAATAGCTTGGTGGCCTCGACCGCGAAAATATCGTTGCGGACCTTGGTGCTGGGACTTAGCAGCAGGCCGCTGCGGGCATCATAAAACTTAGGGTGTTCCGAGGTGTCATTGAGGGAAAGCTCGGCCAGCGCGGTGCGCCGGGTATCGATGGCAGCGGAATTGAAACAGGTGCGGACCAGCCGTTCGCCCAGCCGGGTCAGCCCCGGCTGCGCGGCGAACGTATCGCGGACTTCATCCTGCACCAGAACAGTGGGGGGAATTGCAGTTTCCAAGGACCTGAGGGTAACCGTCATAGTCCATTCTTAGGGGATGGTGATCTTCCGCACAATGCCCGGTGTCCCCTGACGGTTGCCCGAGGCTACCGGTTTAGCGGCTCCAGCAGGCCTTTTTCCACCACCAGTTCCACGGACAATGTTTTGTATCCCGTGGACTCGAAGAGAACCGTTACCGTGTCATTCTCGTAGCTCATCACGACGCCGGGTCCCCACTCGGCGTGCGTCACGGCGGACTGGAGCGGGAAAGGATCCTTCATTTCCCCGGTGCTCGGCGCTGCGTCCTCCACGGCCGCACCTTCGGCGGCAGCCCTGTCGCAGTTGTCGCAGTTGCCACACGGTTCGGGCAGTTCCTCGCCGAAATAGCCAAGCAGGAACTGGCGGCGGCAGCCGGAGGTCTCGGCATACTGGCGGGCCATGTCCACCCGGGACTGGTCAATGTTCTCGCGGCGTTCGGCGTAGTCCATGGCGGCGGCCACCGCGTCATTGGGTGCTATTTTGCGTGCCTTGTAGCCGCGTTTGGACATGCTTACGGCGCCGGCTTCCTGCAGCAGGTTCAGCAGGCCGGAGAGCCTTCTGCCGCTGACGCCCAGTTTCTGCGCGAGCTGCGCCTGCTTGATCGGGCCTCGTTCGGCGCGCAGTGCCGCCAGCAGTTGGCGCAGGGAACCCTCATCGGGGCGTTTGCTGGCGAAGAAGCGGCGCAGCCCCAGGTCCTCCGGGCGGTAGTGCAGTACGGCGGCCGACGGCAGACCGTCCCGCCCGCCGCGGCCGATCTCCTGGTAGTAGCTGTCAATGGAATCCGGGATACCGGCGTGCACCACGTAGCGGACATTGGGTTTATCGATCCCCATGCCGAAGGCGGTAGTGGCTACCACCACGTCCAGCTGGTCATCGAGGAACTGCTGGTGGACCTCTTTGCGTTCTCCGGCGGGCCGGCCGGAGTGATAGGGCGCCGTGCGCAGGCCCGCCATGGCCAGGTCCGCCGCGTATTGCTCCGTTTCCTTGCGGGTTGCCACGTAGACCAGCCCGGGATGGGTGAGTTCCGTGACGCTCTGCATCACTGCGCGGCGCTTGTCCTCGGCTTCAACGTGCATGTGGACGGCCAGGTGCAGATTGGGCCGGTCGAACCCCTGGGCAATCAGGAACGGGTCCTTGAGCTGGAGTACCTCGGCGATCTCGGCCCGGACCGGGGGAGCGGCGGTGGCCGTCAGCGCCACGACGGGCCGGCCCAGCGCCTGCGCCAGCCCGCCGAGCTGAAGGTAGTCCGGCCGGAAGTCATGGCCCCAGGTTGAGACGCAGTGCGCCTCGTCAATCACGAGGATGGAAACATCCAGGCCTTTGAGCCGGTCCGAGACCTCCTGGCGGGCCAGCTGTTCGGGTGCAAGGAAGAGGAACTTGGCCCTGGTGTCCTCATTCCGGTCTTCGGCGGCAGCCCAGGCGGCATCAATGCTGCTTTGGGACTGGCTGGAATTCAGGACGTAGGCGCGGGTGGCGCCGGCGGCCGCGTTGATCCCGTCTGCCTGGTCGCGCTGGAGTGCAATCAGCGGCGAAATGACGACGGCGATGCCCGGCAGGGTGAAGGCGGGCACCTGGTACACGGCGGATTTACCGTGTCCGGTTGGCATCACACAGAGGACGTCCCTGCCCTGTGCCACGGCGGCCATGGCCTCCAATTGTCCTTCGCGCGGGGTGTCCCAGCCGAAGATCTCCGACGCCGTCCTGATCAGGTCTTCCCGCGTGATATTCATTCATGATCCTTCAGGCGTACCGGGCCGGCTCCTGCCGGCGTGAAGTAATCAGCTTACTGACGACGGGTTCCGGATGCGATTCGGCTGCGCGGCCGGGACCATTGGTACCACTGCCGGCAGAGCAGCACAATCAGCACGATTTCGACGGCGGCCCCGCCGTAGTACATCACCAGGGCGCCCTGTTCCGCGGCTGCCGGCTCAATGCCCGGCGGCGGGTCAGCGTAGATGCCTTTGGCCAGGATGTTGTGGGCGGCAATGGAGAGGATCAGGACCACGGCACGCAACCGGTATCCGGCCCGGTGCGGTGACGGGTCCCGGCCAATGATCGAGGCGGTGAAGAGGTATCCGGCGGCCAGCAGATGGAAGGTGACCAGCCAGTGCACCGGCATGGAGTCCTGCATGGCATCCAGCAGCCCGGTGCGGAACATCAGGATCATGCCCCCGGTATTCAGGACGGCGGCGGTGACGGGATTGCCGAGGAAGCGTACAAACCCGCTTCTCAGCAATCGGGAGAGCCGGCGTGCGGGATAAACATCGAGAGTCCGCAGGGCCAGGGTGAAGGGGCGCGAGAGGACCAGGAGCAGCGGCGAAACCATACCGGCCAACAGGTGGGAGAAGCTCAGCACGGCGAAATCGGTATGTGAGAGTTCGGCCAGGGGATTCAGCACGGTCGCCAGCACTGCGGCTACCCCCAGGGTGAAGAACACCGTGCGGTGCCAGGGCCAGCTTCCGGACCGGGGCGAGAGCGCTCCGGCCCAGTACGCCACCAGCGCCACTACGGCGGGAATGAAGAAAAGCGACTCCGCCGGGAATCCGCCCTCACCGTGGCTATGCATCGGTCCTGGCGTCCGCGGCCGGGGGAACCGCAGCACGGGTACGCCACAGCAGCACGGCTCCGGAGAGCATCAGCAGCACGGCCACCGCGTTCCACACCGTGTCATACACCAGCAGGTCCACCTCGTAGCGGATCTGGTGCAGCCCCATGAGCTTGTGCTGCACCGTCCCGTCATACAGCTGGAAGGCTCCGGCGCCCAGCAGAACCCCGCCGGCCCAGCGCTGCAGGATGACCTCGTGCCAGCGGCGCAGATCCGCGAACAGGAACAGCCCGGCCACCACGGCGAACCAGCCGAAGGCGTGGAACAGGCCGTCCGAAAACAGCCCCGCTGCAGTAGTGGACCGGTCATAAAAGTGGTGCCACTGCAGTAACTGGTGAAAAACCACCTCGTCTACGAAAGCAGCCACCCCGATGCCGAAAAGGGCTCCGGAAAGGAGGTTGCGCCGCCGGGGGGACCGTGATGGAGGAAGCGGAGAAGCCATGTTTCGAACATAACACCGGGCCCCGCGCACCCGCAGGTCCGCCAGTGACAAGGTCCATCCCGGCAGCAAGGATGGAGGGATGTGGATCGGCGCGCTGGAAGTAGACCTGCTGCTGGGGGACGTGCACTCGCTGAAGGGCAAACGCTCGCTCGTCCGGCCCATCCTCGCCGAGCTGCGGCGGAAGTTCGATGTTTCCGCAGCAGAGGTCGGGTCACTGGACCTGCATCGCAGGGCTGCCATCGGCGTGGGCGTGGTGGCCGCGGACCGCAGGCATGTGGTGGATGTGCTCGACGCCGCCGAACGGCTGGTCGCTGCCCGGCCGGAAGTCCAGCTGCTGAGCACCCGGCGCCGGCTATTCACGGCAGAGGACTAGCCGACCTCCGCCTGACCTCGCCACGGTGGAGGCAATGGGGAACAATTGGGCGGGTGAGTCTTAGCGCAGCACCCGCCCCCGCCCCTTCCGCTCCCGATGCCGAGGTCATTGCCCAGCTGGCTGCCGAATTGGGGGTGGCGCCCTGGCAGGTCCGTGCAGCAGTTGAACTGCTCGACGGCGGGGCCACCGTTCCCTTTATTGCCAGGTACCGCAAGGAAGTCACCGGCACCTTGGATGACGCCCAGCTGCGCGAGCTCGATGAGCGGCTGCGGTATCTGCGCGAACTGCAGGACCGCCGCCGGGTCATCCTGGCGGCCGTGGAAGCGCAGGGGAAACTGACCCCCGAACTGCGTGCCGCCGTCGTCGCCGCCGACACCAAGTCCCGCCTCGAAGACATTTACCTGCCGTACCGCAGCAAGCGGCGGACCAAGGCCCAGACCGCACGGGAAGCCGGGTTGGAGCCGCTGGCCGATGCCCTGCTGGCCGACCCGCGGCGCTCCCCGGAGAAGGAAGCCGCGGCCTATTTGGGCGACGGGGTCCCTGATGCCGCCGAGGCGCTCGCCGGTGCCCGGGCCATCCTCATTGAGCGCGTCTCCCAGGACGCGGACCTGCTGACCGAGCAGCGGGAGAAGCTCTGGCGGCAGGGCCGGATGCGCTCGCAGGTCCGCCCGGGCAAGGAAACCGAAGGGCGCAAGTTCACCGACTACTACGACTTTTCCCAGTCACCGTCGGGGATGCCCTCACACCGGGTACTGGCACTGTTTCGGGGCGAGAAGGAAGGAATCCTGGAACTGAGCCTGAGTGAAGGAGACCCGGCCGACGCCGAGGCCCTCGCCAAGGCCAGGGCCCGCTATGAACGGTCCGTAGCCGCGCGGCTGGGCGTGGCGGACCGGGGACGTCCGGCGGACGCGTGGCTGGCGCAAACCGTGCAGTTGGCCTGGCGCCGGATCCTGGCCAAACTTTCCGTGGACCTGCGGGTCCGCCTGTTCACTGACGCGGAGGCTGAGGCCGTACGGGTGTTCGCGGCCAACCTCCGCGATGTCCTGCTGGCTGCCCCGGCGGGCAACCGGGCCACCCTGGGGCTCGACCCCGGACTGCGGACCGGCGTCAAAGTGGCGGTGGTGGACGGCACCGGCCAGGTGGTGGCCACGGACACCGTGTATCCGCACGCTCCGGCGCGGCGCTGGGACGAGGCACTGGCGACACTTGCCGGACTGGTCCGGCAGCACGGCGTCGAACTTATTGCCATTGGCAACGGCACCGCGTCCCGCGAGACGGACAAGCTGGCCGCCGAACTGATCCGGATGCTGCCGGCAGGCACGCAGGTGCGGAAATTGGTGGTGTCCGAGGCGGGGGCGTCCGTGTACTCAGCCTCGGCACTGGCTTCCGCTGAGCTGCCGGGCATGGACGTGTCGCTGCGCGGGGCGGTGTCCATTGCCCGCAGGCTCCAGGACCCGCTGGCAGAACTGGTGAAGATTGATCCGAAATCCATTGGTGTGGGGCAGTACCAGCACGACGTCACACCGGCCAAACTCGAGCGGTCCCTGGACGCGGTGATTGAAGACTGCGTTAATGCCGTGGGCGTGGACCTGAACACCGCCTCACCCGCGCTCCTGACCCGGGTGGCCGGCGTCGGCCCGCTGCTTAGCGAAAACATTGTGGCGTACCGCAACGCCAACGGCCCGTTCACCCGGCGCCGGGACCTGGTGAAGGTGCCCCGGCTGGGTGCCAAGGCCTTTGAACAGTGCGCCGGCTTCCTGCGCGTCACAGGCGGGAGCGAACCGTTGGACGGGACCAGCGTGCACCCGGAGTCCTACCCCACGGCGCGGAAGGTCCTGGCCGCGGCCGGGGCCACCATGAGTGCGGCAGGTGCCACCCTGGACGGGGTTGATCCGGCAGCTTTTGTGGACGGTACCGTTGGCCTGCCCACGGTCCTGGATATTCTGGCTGAGCTGCGCAAACCCGGCCGCGACCCACGCCCGGCCTTTGAAACGGCAACGTTCTCGGAGGGCATTGAAAAGATCTCGGATCTGCGTCCGGGGATGATCCTGGACGGTGTGGTAACCAATGTTGCGGCCTTTGGTGCCTTCGTGGACGTGGGAGTGCACCAGGACGGCCTGGTGCACATCTCCGCCATGTCCACCAGCTTTATCTCCGATCCCCGCGAAGTGGTGAAATCCGGGCAGGTGGTCAAGGTCAAAGTGCTGGAGGCGGATCCGGACCGCAAACGCATTTCGCTGACGCTCCGGCTCGACGACGACGCCGAGGGACCCGCGGGCGGCCGGCCGCGGCGTCTGCCGTCACCGGCAGCACCGGCAGGCAGCGCCGGAACCAAGCGATCCGTTCGGCAAGCCCGGTCCGACGCTGGGAAACCGCCGGCCAAGGCGGGTGTGGGGAAGTCTGCCCGGGGAGGCGACAGCAAGCCGGCCAAAACCGGGGCGCCGTCGTCGTCCGCGTCCACCCCCGCCGCGAAGGCTGGCAGGGGCGGACCACAGACCACGGTTCCCACCGGTGCCATGGCCGACGCCATGCGGGCTGCCGGGCTCCTGAAATAGGGCGGTGCCGGGCTCAAGGAGCGGTGCCCGGCGCAGGACTGCGCCCGGTGTGCGTGCGGAAGAGCTAGTCGGGGTTGCCGGGCCGATCGGCCGCTTCGGCTTCGTCCGCCTGATCCGGTGAGGCAGGTACGGTGCCCGCGGCATGGGTGCCCTGGTCCTCGCGGATGTTCCCGGCCGAGTGCGAAGAGCTTCCCGGCCTACGGGGTTCTCCGGTGGGGCCGGGCTGAGGTGCGCTCGGACCCAGCGGGTCCTCGGCGTCGTTGGCTGGTCCGGTGGGTTCAGTAGTCACGGTGTCCTCTCGGTGATGCTTGCTTCTTCTGGAAAATCAGTTGCGGCTGATCAGTGTGCCCAGCAGGCTGCCGTCCAAGGCCGCCAGCAATGCGCGCGGATCCTCGTAGACCTCTTCGGCACCGGCCTCGCGCAGTTCGGCTTCGCTGGTACCGCCGCAGGTCAGTCCGATGGTAGGGATGGAGAGCTTGCTTGCCGCTTTCACGTCCCAGACGGAGTCGCCCACAAAAACGGTGTCTGCTGCGTCCAGTCCGCCCGATTCCAGTGCCGCCTCCAAAATGTCAGGGGAGGGTTTGCTGGCATCGGCATCGCCGGAGCTGGTGGCGCCGCTGATGGCCGAATCGGCGTCGATCACGGTGCGCAGGAACCCGAGCTCAGCCTCCGAAGCGGAGGAGGCCAGCACCACGGTCAGGTCCTTGCCGGCGCAGGCCTTAAGCAGGTCCCCGGCGCCGTCGAACGCGCGCAGCGAAGGCCACCAGGTGGAGAAGATGGCGCCGTGGGTGCTGTCGAGCTTTTCGTCCTCCTCCTTGTTGCGGTCCTCGCCAAGGAGGTGTTCCACGAGTTTGTCCCCGCCCATGCCAATGCCGCGGTGGATGGCAGACATGGGAACGTCATGTTCCATCCGGCGGAATGCCTGCCACCAGCAGACCGCGTGCAGATAATTGGAATCCACGAGGGTGCCATCGACATCGAAAAGGACTCCGCGCTTGCCGTTGCCGGAACTGCTCATAGCTTGCCGCCTTCGTTATCCGTAGTGCCTGTGCCTGCTGTCGAGTCTAGTGCCGGGTCCGGGAACCCTGCCCCTCCCGGGGGGGCCAGGAAGGCGCGAAGCTGCCGTTCCACCACGCTCAGTTCCTTGAGCTCACATTCCCACACCACCAAAACCTCCCAGCCCGCCGCCTCAAGGCCGGCCCGGGCAGCGGCATCCCGTTCCACCGTGCGGTTTCGTTTTGCGGACCAGAACGCGCTGTTGGTTTGCGGGGCATGCTGCCCGGCCCGGCAGGAGTGGACATGCCAGAAACAGCCGTTGATGAACAGGACCTTCCGGCGGCCGGCGAACACCAGGTCCGGCTTCCCTGGCAGACGGGCGGGACCGTAGCTTCCGTGTAACCGGAACCGATATCCGGCGGAGTGCAGGAGGCGGCGGACCAAAAGCTCCGGTTTTGTGTCCTTGCCCCGGATGCGGGACATGTTCCGGCTGCGCTGCTCGGGAGTGAGGATGTCGGCCATGGTCCCAGTCTAGGAAAAGGTCACGATTGGGTTTCGCGCTACCCGGATTGGCTGGAGGGGATTTCCAAAGCCATAAGGTCGCTTACTATTGAAGTCACTGATAAACCCTTACAAGGAGGTAAGTGATGTCGGGCTACTTCAAGCTGGTGGACGCCCACGAGGGAAGTTACCGGATCAAGCTCATTTCCGGTGACGGGACGCTGATGGCAGTGTCCGCCACCTTCGACACCAAGCAGGATGCGGCGGCGGGAATCGAGCAGTTGCGCGAGATTGCCGGCACCGGCCCCGTGGTTGACCAGAGCAAGGACGCGGACGTGTTGGGGGCAGCCAACAGCTCTGCGCCACGGGCGGCTGCCAACTAAACCGGAAGTATGTAGAGCACCAGTAACACGGCATTTTCAGCAACACAGCACCTCCGCACTACGGAACAGGCCCCGTCCCCACCGTTTTAGGTGGGGACGGGGCCTGTTCTACGTCTCCGGGAGCTGCCGCGTCACCTGACGCCGGGTTCCCGGTGCCTAGGTCTGGTCCTCGCCGCCCTCAGCGGGTTCCTGAGGGTGGACCTGCGCCTCGTTTTCCTCATCCTTGCCGTTGCCCTCCGCAGGCTGCTGCGGATGCGTCCGGCCGGAGTCCTTTTCCTCGCTGCCCTGCTCGCTCATGGGATTCTCCACTTCGCTCACGGCCGGCACCGGCGGACGCCGGTTCTCCTGTGGAGCGGCCTTCGTTCCAGTCTAGGGACTTGGCCCGGTGTGGGAACCCCGGACGGTTCAACCCGTCCCCGTCCCGCCGGGCGGCTGCGATAAGTGCGGGGCAGGGCGATCAGACACTCCCTCACAAACTGCTGGCCTGTACCGCACACTGCCGGTAGCGTGAGCCGGATGCAGCCCAAAGACGCAGATGTCATTGTTGTAGGAGCAGGCCTCGCCGGCCTGGTGGCCACCGCCGAGCTGGTGGCGGCCGGACAAACCGTGATCCTGGTGGAACAGGAGGGTCAGCAGAGCCTCGGCGGCCAGGCATGGTGGTCCTTCGGCGGGTTGTTCCTGGTGGATTCACCGGAACAGCGCCGGCTCCGGGTCAGGGATTCCGTGGAACTGGCCTGGCAGGACTGGCTTGGCACGGCCGGCTTTGACCGGGAAGAGGATTACTGGCCGCGCCGCTGGGCCGAGGCGTACGTGCATTTCGCCGCCGGGGAGAAACGGGCCTGGCTGCAGCAGATGGGACACCGCCTTTTCCCGGTGGTGGGCTGGGCGGAGCGCGGCGGGTACGGCGCCAACGGTCCGGGCAACTCCGTGCCGCGTTTCCACATCACCTGGGGTACCGGCCCCGGGATCACCGCACCCTTTGAAGCGAAGGTGCGCGACGGCGTCGAACGCGGCCTGGTCCGCCTGGCCTTCCGCCACCGGCTGGATGAGCTGGTCCTGACCAACGGGGCCGTGACCGGAGTGCGCGGCAGCGTGCTGGAACCCACGACGACGCCGCGCGGCACGGCCTCGTCGCGGACGGTTACCGGCGACTTCGAATTCACTGCTTCTGCGGTGATCCTGACTACCGGCGGCATCGGCGGAGACCATGACGCGGTGCGGGCGGCCTGGCCGCAACGGATGGGACCGGCACCAAAGAACATGCTCAGCGGCGTGCCTGAACACGTGGACGGCCGCGGAATCGGGATTGCACAGGCGGCCGGCGGGCGGGTAATCAACCCGGACCGGATGTGGCATTATGTGGAAGGCATCCGGAACTGGGACCCGGTATGGAAGAACCACGGGATCCGGATCCTGCCCGGGCCGTCTTCCCTCTGGCTGGACGCGGCCGGCAACCGGCTGCCGGTTCCGCTCTTCCCCGGTTTCGATACCCTCGGCACGCTGGAACATCTGCGCCGCAGCGGGCACGACTACAGCTGGTTCATCCTCAACAAGTCGATCATCCGCAAGGAGTTTGCCCTCTCCGGGTCCGAGCAGAACCCCGACCTCACCGGCAAATCGGTACGGGACGTGCTTCGGCGGGCCACCGCGGGCGTACCGGCACCCGTGCAGGCCTTCCTGGACCACGGTGAGGATTTCCTGACGGCCGATTCCGTGGAGGAACTCGTGGCCGGAATGAATGTGCTGGCCAAAGGATCTTCGGCGCAGGGGCAGGTCCCCGAGCTGTCCGTTGACGCGGTCCGCAGTGAGCTGGAGGCCCGGGACCGCGAAATCCTCAATCCGTTCAGCAAGGATTCCCAAGTCACCGCAATCCGGGGCGCACGCACGTACCTTGGCGACCGGCTTATCCGCACGGCCGCCCCGCACCGGATTCTGGACCCCAAGGCAGGACCACTGATTGCCGTCCGCCTTTCGGTGCTGACCCGCAAAACCCTCGGCGGATTGGAAACTGACCTGCAGTCACGGGTCCTGGGTGACGACGGCGCTCCGGTGCCGGGGCTCTTCGCCGCAGGCGAGGCAGCGGGATTCGGCGGCGGCGGTATGCACGGCTACCGGTCCCTGGAAGGCACGTTCCTGGGCGGATGCCTCTTCAGCGGCCGTGCAGCCGGCCGAGCTGCGGCCGGGCAGGGCACCGCACAAACATAGGCACCGCACAAACATAGAGGCGCCGCTTAAAGACGCCCGGCCGGGACAGCAGCCGCATGGATGCCGTCCCGGCCGGTGCGGGAGTTAAAGGGACTAGCCCGCGTAACCCATCTTCCGGGCCTGCCGGTATTCCTTCATCTGGTTGTAGTAGGCGCTGGCCGGGCCCATGAACAGCATGACCACGCCGGCAATAAGCAGCAGGATGGAGACCAGGCTGAGGATGCCGGCCGGTGAACCGTTGACCCCGATCAGGCTGGTGAGGGACAGGCCGGCGAAAACGGCCATGACGATCCGGGCCCAGTTGTGTCCCTTACGGGCGAACACAGCGAACAGGACGTTGACGGCAAGGCTGATCACGCCGATAACGACTGCTGTGACCAGGCCAATGGTGACGGCCGTATCCACATCGGAGCCGGTCAGGCCGCTGGCGCGTGCCAGTTCAGCGCGGCCTGCATCGGAGGTCAGGGTAGCCACGGACAGAACCAGACCGATGAGGCTCGCAACAGCCGAGGCGATCAGCAGCCAGAAGCCGCGCTCCACGGCCGAGGGCCGCTGCGGCTCGTTGGCTACAGGGGCGGATTCTCCGCCGCTGTACGCGCCGTAGTTGTAATTAGGCGTGCTCATAGTAATTTTCCCCTTTTGTTTCACACGAATAATGAATGACTATCAGTGAAGACCCAAACGATGTCCTGCCCAGCCTAGCCAAGTCAAAGCCCCAATGGGTCCCCATAACGGTGGATATTCCCGGGGTTTTTGCCCGGCTTCCGAAACCGGGCTCCACCGAATGGAGGATGTGCGGGCAGGTCACGCGGTGGTGCTGGCTGCCGGGTGCGGAAAGAGCGGGAATAAAGGGTGTGTCTGTGGCCGTTCCCCACTGTATGCAAACGCATGAAAAGGAGAATCGGATGACTGATCGCAGGCTAGTGGTGGTTTCGGGCGGGCTGGGCGTTCCCTCGTCCTCGCGGATGCTGGCCGATGCTCTGGCAGCGGCAGCGCGGACGGAAATCGAAGCCGGCGGACTGAGCGCATCCGTCAGCACCTTCGAGCTGCGGGAATACGCCGTGGACATCGCCAACACCATGGTCACCGGCTATGCGCCTCCGCGATTGGAAGCGGCCATCAACGAGCTCGTCGCCGCCGATGCCCTGATTGCCGTCTCTCCGGTCTTCACCGCCTCCATGAGCGGCCTGTTCAAATCCTTCTTTGACGTCATCGATAATTCGTCCCTTGACGGCAAGCCCGTACTGATCGGCGCCACCGGCGGAAGTGCCCGCCATTCCATGGTGCTGGACTATTCCATGCGCCCCATGTTCAGCTACCTGCGCGCACGGACGGCCCCCACCGCTGTTTACGCTGCTCCCGGCGACTGGGGGGAAGGCGAAACCGGCACCGGTTCCCTGGACCAGCGGGTCCGCCGTGCTGCCGGCGAGCTGGTTGCCCTGATGGGGGATGCTCCCGCTCCACAGCCGCGGGCGGCCGCGGCGCCGCAGAAGCTTGCTGAAACGTCACCGCCGTTCGAAGAGCTGCTGGCCCAGACGCAGCGCAAGTAGCGTCCGCGGTGGCCAATCCGGCCGGGACCCTGCCCGGCCGGACCCGCGGACCCTATACTTTTGGGACTGCCAGCTCACTTCGAACGGGGACCGTTCATGGAACCGAGCGTTGCAATCCTGCCTCAGGCCAGCGACTACCTGCTTCAGGCGGTGCACGCCGGCGGGGGCGTGGTTGAACCGCTTTCCCCGAGCACTCTCGGACTGGTCCTTACAGGCGGCCTCTCCCGGGATGCGCTGGAAACCGTACTGCTGCAGCATCCGCACCTGACCTGGATCCAACTGCCGCTGGCAGGTGTGGACGCATATGAGGACCTGATCCTGCGCACCCCGGACCGCCAATGGACCAGTGGCAAAGGCGCCTTTGCGCAGCCGGTGGGTGAATTCGCCCTGGCGTTGACCCTGGCAGTACTTCGCTCGGTGGACACCTTTGCACGGGCACGGTCCTGGGGGAGTCCGCAGGGCGTTTCACTGCATGGGAAGAACGTAACCGTTGTCGGAGCCGGGGGAGTGGGTCGGGAGATCCTGCGCCTGGTCTCAGCCTTCACCGACCACGTCACCATGGTGCGTGCCCATGACCGGCCCGTGCCGGGGGCGGGAAGAACCGTCACCGACGCCGGGCTGGACGGCGTGCTGCCCGGCACGGAGGTCCTGATTCTGGCGGCACCCATGACGGCTGCCACGGAGCATCTGGTCGATGCACGGCGCCTGGCACTGCTTCCTGCCGAGGCGTTCCTGATCAACATTGCCCGCGGCCCGTTGGTGGATACGGATGCGCTAGTCGCTGCCCTGGCCCAGGACCGCCTGGCCGGAGCGGCCCTGGATGTCACCGATCCGCAGCCCCTGCCGGACGGCCACCCGCTGTGGTCCGAGCCCAGGGCGCTGATAACCCCGCACAGCGGTGAAACACAGGACATGATCCGTCCGCACTTTGCCCGGCGGGTGCGGAACAATGTGCACAACCTGGCGGTCGGAGCGCCGCTGGAAGGTTTGGTGGACGCGCAGGCGGGCTACTGAGCCCATGCCGGCGGGCCGCTCCCCGGCCCGGGTTTAGGTATCCACGGCCGGTCCGGAGGCGACGTCGCCGTCCCATCCGAGATTGCGCGCCATCCGCTGCAGCACCGTCAGCAGGGCGGCATATTCTTCTTCGGTAATCTCTTCGGTCATCAGGCCGCGGATGCGGTCCACTGCCCCGCGGAGGTTTTCCAGGCTGCGCCGGCCCAGATCGGTGAGCTCATACTGCTCCGCGTCCAAGGCCACCCACCCAGATTCGCGCAGTTCCTCAATGAGCTCCTCGGAGGTACCGGTTTCCACCGCGGGGAAAAACGGCCGCAGCCCGTCCGCCAGCTGTTTCTGTGAGGCAGGGCCCTCCACCAGGAGGTTCATCATCTGCCATTGCCGGCGGGTAACCCCATGCTCCTCAAAGCTGGCACCGAACTGGTCATCAACCAGCTGGTCTACGAGTTTGAGCCAGAATCCAATGGGCCGCTCCTGAGTCGCCATCACTCCACTGTACAAATCAAACACCCTGCCGGGAACCCTTGGGCCTTCGGCATTGCGCCTAGTCCAGCCGCGCCCGCGTACCGCAGCGCGGACAGGGTGCGGACCTGGCCAGTTCCATGCAGACAATACAGACGGGGAGCTGTCCGGTGTCATCGCGCAGCGGACGGTTTGGCATGTGCTTGCCGCAATACGGCACGGGCCGGCGGGCGCGGCGCAAAGCCTGCTGTTTACACGGGGTGCAGAACACGTGCACCAGATCATCTTCATCCCTCGGCGGTGCTTCCACCGGTCGGGTCAGGGTAGATTCCCGGACGCTCATTACCTTTCCTTGCCACGTGGTACCGGGGCCCGGAGCCGCAGGGCAGCCAA
This sequence comes from Arthrobacter sp. Y3225209, assembly GCF_059090685.1. Taxonomy (NCBI): domain Bacteria; kingdom Bacillati; phylum Actinomycetota; class Actinomycetes; order Micrococcales; family Micrococcaceae; genus Arthrobacter; species Arthrobacter sp. Y3225209. The sequence continues at coordinate 142,179 of NZ_JBNHFW010000003.1, read as the reverse complement.
CAGGCCTAGTTCCACGGTAGCTTTTTCTACACTCCGTAGAAAAAGTGGGGGTGCGCGGAAGCCGCTGTTCCACGGGCTTCACGGACCGGTGGCGTGCCCTATTTCACGCGGCAGTTATTGCAGCAGTGCCCGGATGTCCTCAGCGGTCAGGGCGGAACTGAAGACGGCGTCGTCGTCCATGACGGAACTGAAGAGTTTGGCCTTCTGTTCCTTCAGCGCCATGACCTTCTCTTCGATGGTGTCCCGGGCCACCATGCGGTAGACCATCACGTTGTTCTTCTGCCCGATCCGGTGCGTGCGGTCCACGGCCTGGGATTCCGCTGCGGGGTTCCACCACGGGTCCAGCAGGAAGACGTAGTCCGCCTCGGTCAGGTTCAGGCCGAAGCCGCCGGCCTTCAGGCTGATCAGGAATACAGGCACCACGCCGTCCTTGAAGGAGGCAATCACCTCCGCACGGTTGCGGGTGGAGCCGTCCAGGTAGGCATACTTGATGCCCTGCTCGTCCAGCCGGTCCGCTGCCTTTTTCAGGAAGGAGGTGAACTGGCTGAAGATCAGTGCCCGGTGGCCCTCGGCGGTGATGTCCTCCAGCTGTTCAAAGAGGACGTCGAGTTTGGCTGAGGGCACGCCCTCGTGTTCTTCCTCGACCAGGGAGGCGTCGAGGCTGAGCATGCGCAGCAACGTCAGGGACCGGAACACGATCATCCGGTTGCGGTCCATATCCTGGATCAGGCCCATCAGCTTTTGGCGTTCCCGCTGCAGATGCGTTTCATAGATTTTGCGGTGTTTGGGGTGCAGCTCCACTTCCAGGACCTGTTCCTGTTTCTCCGGCAGGTCCTTGGCCACGGCTTCCTTGGTCCGGCGCATCAGCAGGGGCCGGATACGCCGGCGCAGCCGGGCGAGCAGGTCCGGGCTGTCGCCGCGCTCGATCGGCCGCTGGTACTCATCGGCAAACTTCCGGGCGGAGGGGAACAGTCCCGGCGCCACAATGGCAAAGAGCCCCCAGAGCTCCATCAGGTTGTTTTCCATCGGGGTGCCGGTGATGGCCAGTTTGAAGGGAGCCGGCAGGTCGCGGGCGCACTGATGCACGCGGGTTACCCGGTTTTTCACAAACTGGGCCTCGTCCAGGATCAGCCCGTCCCAGTCCAGTTTCCGATAGGAGGCGAAGTCCAGCCGGAACACGGCGTAGGAGGTAATGACGACGTCGGCGCCGGCCACCACCTCGGCCAGCGGCACCTTGGACTTGGCTGTGGTGTCTCCGATGGTCACTACCTTGAGGCCGGGAGTGAAGCGGGCCGCTTCGGATCCCCAGTTCGGCACCACGGACGTGGGGGCCACCACCAGGAAGGGCCGGGGCTCCGGGGCGCCGGGGGACTGCCCGGGGTTTCGGTCCTGGCCGGCCTGCTTTTCGCGGGCGTGGGCCAGCAGGGCCAGCGTCTGCAGGGTTTTACCCAGGCCCATGTCATCGGCGAGGATGCCGCCAAGCCCGTGGTCCCAAAGGAAAGCCAGCCAGTTGTACCCCTCGTGCTGGTACGGCCGGAGGTTGGCCTGCAGTCCGGCCGGCAGCGGCACCGGCTCTACGGATTCCAGGTCCAGCAGGGCGGAGACCGATTCCCGCCAGGCAACGGCTTCCTCGGTTTCCTCCGCCAGCTCCTCCAGCTCGGACCACAGCCCGGCTTGGTACCGGCTGATGCTCAGTTCCCCGGTGTCCCACTCCTGCAGCCCCTGCGCCTCATTGATCAGGGCATGGAGGTGCTCAAACTCCGGACGGTCCAGTGACAGGTAGGTGCGGTCCACCAGCAGCAGCTTGGTCTTGCCCTGGGCGATGGCCTTGAAGATGTCAGCAAACGGGACCAGACGGCCCTCTACCGTGACCATCACCGCCAGATCGAACCAGTCGCGGCGTTCGGTTTCCACCGTGGTGATCTTCAGCTTGGGTGCTTCAAGCAGTTCGCGGTAGTCGGGCCGCTGGCCCTGTATTTCCACTCGCAGGCCTTCGGTCCCCTCCAGCACCGGCAGCAGGTGCTCAGTGAACTCGGCGGCCTCAATGCCGTGCAGTGTCCGGTTCCGCGGCACGGCGGACAGCGCCTTTCCAGCTGCGGCCAGCAGCGCACCTTCGGCGGGAACGTCCCGGTAGGAGGTGTCGGCGTCGTCGGACGTGCCGGGGGACCTGCCCGTCAGCGGCAGCCGGGTCACGGTGCTGCCGTGGCGGTATTCCCACTCCCAGCGCAGGGCCAGCTGATCCTCGGCGCCGAAGGCGGCGGTGAGGACCAGGACGGGCGGGGAGATTTCCGGGAACTCGACCGATTCGTCGCTGCTGGTCACCGGCAGCACCTGGCGCAGCCGCGGATAGAACTTTTCGAGGAACACTCCGGCGTCCGCCCGGGGCACCATCACCGGAGCGCCCTGCAGCAGCAGGCCCTTGTCCTGTTCCGTAAGGGTTTTGGCAGTGGGTGCCAGGGTGATGGTGTTCTGCGGGGAACGCAGGTAAATGCCGTGACTGCCAATAATGCCGGCATCCTCCATGGGGACCACGGTGCCGTCGATTTCCAGCGTAGGCAGCAGCTGCAGGGGTGCCGGGGTTTCCACGCCGGCGGCGCGGACGTCCAGTGAGAGGGTGGCGAGTTTCCCTACGCGGACCTGGGCGTCTTTTTTGCTGCCGACAAACGGGATACCCAGACGGGTGGCTTCCTCCAGCAGCTGCCAGAGCAGCGGATTGGCGAAATCGTCCAGGTACAGCCAGGAGTCGTTCTGCCCGAAATAGCTCACCCCGTTGGAGCGGTGCAGTGCCGGGAACTGGGAGAACCAGCGGTGCTGGTCCGGATCCAGCCGCAGCCCGTATGTCTGGTAGCTGATGTTGCTCCAGGCCAGGTTGTTCTTCACCCAGTTGCCCTTGGTATTGCGCACCACAGGGCGGACCCCCAGGCGGAAGGGAGTGGCCCGGTGCTGGCTGCGCGGGGCGGGCGCGCCCCACCGGGTGGCCGCAGCCACGATATTGCGCAGTTCAAACTGGAGGGCCAGGGGGGTTGTTTCCACCGCCTTGGTGCCATCCGCCAGGTCCGCGTCAATCAGGGTCTGCAGGGACTGCTGCCAGGCCGGCACCGTGGGCCTTGATACCGGGGCGGAGAGCTCCTGCCGGGCGCGCAGATGCTCGGCATTGCTCTGCAGGGCCGCCGCTGCCACGTGCTTGCAGTCAAAGCCCAGGGGACAGCTGCAGTGGTTGTCCAGCAGCCGGTAGTCGCCCTGCCGTTTGGCACCCAGCTGCAGCAGGGTCCGGTAGGGTGCCGCCGCGCTGCCGCGGACCTGCGCACGCAGCACTTCGCCGGCCGGATCCCATTCCAGGGACTCCACGGCCCCGCCCCGCGAGTAGGTCTGTCCGCGCTGGAACGCGGAGCCGCCCACCACGCGGATGACGTCGGTGACGTCGACGAGCGGAGGGGTTTCAGGCATGGTTTTATCGTCTCACGCAGCACCGACCGTTTATGCGGCCGGCTCCGGCGGGCGGATTTGGTGACCACCGGGGGGCCATGCCTAGGATGGTGGGTAACGCGGATCACAATGGCGTGATCTGCGTGCTAAGTCTTCTGCATTGTTCAGAGGGCCCGCCCGGAGATGACGGACGGCAGGCTGGAGGCGGCCACCCAGGCAGCCACCAGCAGAACCAGCACTGCGAACGCGCGGCTGACTACTCGCTCATTCAGCCGCCGGGACAAGCGCCCCGCTGCCAGGGAAGCGATGACCGCCACGGCGGCAAAGGACAACGTCAATGCCCAGTCCATGGTCAGGCCCGGCAGATGGGCGGCAAACCCCGAAGCCGAGTTGATGGCGATTACCGCCAGCGAGATTCCCACCGCCTGCTGCATACCCACCCGCAGAATCAGCGTGAGGGCTGGAATGAGCAGGAAACCGCCGCCGACCCCCAGCATCCCGGTGAGGAAACCGACCACCAGGCCGACGGTGAGCCCGCGGACGAGCATCCCGCGGATGGCCGCTTCCGGGCTTTCTCCCGCCGGGCTTTCCCCCGGAGGGCGGGCGGTCCGCGCCGCCGCCCCGACGCGGCTGGCCAGCAGCATTCGGACGGCGGCAAGCACCATCATCCCGGCGAAGAACAGCATCAGGACGTCCGGATCCAGGCGTTCAGCAACGGCGGCGCCGGCCCATGATGCAGGAATCCCCGCCGCACCAAGAACGGCCACCAGGCGCCAGTTGATGCCAACATGCCGGCGGGGGAGCAGGCCCGCCAGCGACGACAGTCCCACCACAATCAGCGAGGTGGGAACGGCATCCTCCGGGTCCAGGCCCACCAGGTATACGAGCGCCGGTACGGCAATGATGGCACCGCCCGCCCCGGTCAGGCCCACCACGGCGCCGACGACGAGGGCAACTGCCACTCCGACCACACTCATGGACTCCACGCTCGCACCGGGGGAGCCCGCAGACTAGGCGGCGCCGTCGCCGGCCGTTCAGTCGTGCTATCTTTTGGAAGATAAATCTGATTTATTGTCGCTTCGGTCACACAAGTCAGATGTAATGACGCGTCTGAGGAGTCTATTGTCATGTCGTTGGCAAACCCGGGTGTTCCCCCGCTGATCGTGATGGGGGTGCAGGGGTGTGGGAAATCCACCTCCGGACGCGCCATTGCAGAAGCGCTGTCCCTGCCCTTCATCGACGGGGATGATCTGCATCCGCTCAGTAACAAGGCAAAGATGGCCTCCGGCCACCCGCTGACGGACGCTGACCGCGAACCCTGGCTGGCAGCCATCGGTACCGCCCTGGCCGAGGGACTCAGCCGCGGACAATCCACCGTCATCGCCTGCTCGGCCCTGAAACGCCGGTACCGGGACCTGATCCGCTCCTTCGCGCCCCGGACGCGGTTTGTGCACCTTGCCGGGAACCGCGGCCTGATCGCCGAACGCCTCTCGCACCGGAACCACGAATACATGCCTCCTGCGCTGCTCGATTCCCAGTTCGAAACACTGGAACCGCTGGAAGCTGATGAAGCAGGCATCCCGGTGGACATCAACCTCACGCCCGAGGAAATTGCCGCCGTCGTGGCAACCGTGCTCACCAGCCGCTGACTTCCCTCCCCCTAACCAACCGTTTTATCCAGATAGGACAACGATGACCGATCTAGAGCTCAACTGGACGTTGAGTACTCCCGGCCTGCTCCTCATCGCCGTGGCCGCCATTGCGCTGCTGCTGGTGATGATCATGAAGTTCCGCATTCATGCCTTCCTGTCACTGATCACGGTCAGCCTGCTGACCGCCGTCGCCACCGGAATCCCGGCCTCGGGAATTGTGCCCACACTGACGTCCGGGTTCGGCTCCACGCTGGGCAGCGTTGCCCTGCTGGTGGGCCTGGGCGCCATGCTCGGGCGGATGCTCGAGGTCTCCGGCGGTGCCGAGGTCCTCACCAACGCGCTGATCAACAAGTTCGGCCAGAAGCGGGCCTCGCTGGCCCTGTCCATCGCGTCGCTGATGTTCGGCTTCCCGATCTTCTTTGACGCCGGCCTGGTGGTCATGCTGCCGATCATCTTCACCGTTGCCCGCCGGATGGGCGGCTCACTGCTGACCTACGGTTTCCCGGCTGCCGCCGCGTTCTCCGTGATGCACGTTTTTGTGCCGCCGCACCCCGGCCCCGTGGCTGCCACGGGCCTGCTGGGCGCCGACGTCGGGCTCGTCCTGATCTTCGGCCTGCTGGTTGCCATTCCCACCTGGTACCTGGCCGGTTACCTGTTCGGCACCTTCCTGGGCAAGAAGTTTGTCCTCCCGGTCCCGTCCATCCTGGACGCACCCACCGGCTCGGCGGAATCCGAGTTCCGGTCCGCTCCGAAGCTGGGCACCATCGTGACCCTGCTGATGCTTCCCTTCTTCCTGATCTTCCTGAACACCGGCCTGAACATGCTGGCCACTGCCGAAGTGGTCTCCCTGGAGGACGGCTGGGTGCAGATCCTGCGGACCCTGGGCGAAACCCCCGTGGCCCTGCTGATCACGGTGTTCCTTGCCATGTGGCTGCTGGGCCGCCGCCAGGGCAAAAAAGGAACCCTCATTGAAACGGTGGTGGACAGTGCCCTGGGTCCGGTCTGCTCCATCATCCTGATCACCGGTGCCGGCGGAATGTTCGGCGGAGTGCTGCGCGCCTCCGGAATCGGCAACGCCATTGCCGAATCGCTGGACGCCATCGGACTTCCGGTCATTGTGGCCGGCTTCCTGATCGCCGCCATTGTGCGGCTGGCGCAGGGCTCGGCCACAGTGGCGCTGACCACCGCCGCGGCGCTGGTCCAGCCCGTGGTGATGGACAGCCCCGACTTCAACGCCGTGCAGGTGGTGGCCATTGTGCTGGCACTGGCGGGCGGATCGGTCTTCGCAGGACACGTCAATGACTCCGGCTTCTGGCTTATCAGCCGCTTCTTCCAGATGGATACCAAGACCACGCTGAAGACGTGGACCGTGGGCCAGGCGCTGATCGGCGTCGTCGGCTTCGCCTTCGCGCTGGTGATCTACCTGGTGGCCTCCGGGTTCTAGCCGCAGGACATGCAAAGGGCGGGCAGGCCGGAAGGCCTGTCCGCCCTTTTCGTTCAGCGGAGCCAGGGTCGGTGCTACACCCCTTCAACCGCACGCAGCCGGCCCGAGCGAACTGCCGCAGCGAAAGCGGAGTAATCCTGCTCGTTTTGGTCGGCGTACCGTTCGCAGAAGCCGGCCACCGAGTTGTCGAACTTGTCGCTTTTGCCCAAATAAGCGGAAATCGCAACGGGGTCCCCGGACCTGGCATGCGCCCGGGCCAGGGTCCAACCGCAGATCCGGGCATAAAGCTCCATACCGTAGGGCTTCATCGCCTCAACGGCTATGGAACCCTTCATATCCCTCAGCTGGCGCCAGTAGAGGTAGCGGTTGTCCTGTACGCCCCTGGTCCAGCCCAGGAAAATATCGCTTGCCGCCTGGATCATGCGTTGGCCCTGCACCACCCGGGCACCCGGCTGCCGGTACTTGCTTTTGGGGAGGTGGTCCTCCAGGACGGAGCGGGTGGCTTCCTTGACCTGCAGGAACAGCGGATCACCGGCATCGCGGCCCTGCAACAACACGATGAAGCTCCGGGTACCCACGCTGCCGACTCCCACTGCCTTGCGGGCGACGTCGACCACTTCGAAGCGCTCAAGGAGCTGGCGCCGATCTTCCTGCAGGCTCGCCCGGTAGGACCGGAGCTGGTCCCGGATGGCTGTTTCCATTTCCTCGGCCGTCAACCCCCATGAAACGTCGAGCTCCCTCAGGGGAACGATGATGGGCGGCCGGCTAAGAATCCGGTATGACCCGTCTACCTCTTCGGCCAGCTTTGACAGTGCATGCAGGCTGTCCCGGGAACGGGCCTTCCGGGCTGTCTCCTTGGCCGTCCTTTTGACGTGTTTGGCGGCCTTCTTGTCTGCCTTGCCCTTGCCGGACTCCGCTGCGCGCCGGATGGTTTCCGCAACGTCCTGCTCCGCCAGATGGGCGTACCAAATGTCCATGGTGTCCATGTGCGCGAAGTCCTGCATTGCTTCCCGATAGGACCGAACCGCGGCCCCGGTGACCGTCCGGGTCTCTTCCGTGGAGAAGCCGTTGTTCCGGGCTGCGATGGTGAAACTCGCGGCCAGCCGCAGAACGTCATATTCAAACGGACCCGGAAGTGTCTCGTCGAAATCGTTCAGGTCGAACATCAGCGCCCGTTCCGGTGAGGCGAAGACCCCGAAATTGGACAGGTGCGCGTCCCCGCACAGCTGGACCGTCAGGCCCGCGCGCGGCATATCCCTGAGATCGGCGGCCATGACCTTGGCCGTGCCGCGGTAGAAGGTGAACGGCGAAGCGAGCATCCGGCCGTGCCGCACCGGCACCAGATCCGGATCGCGGGTGCGGTTTTGTGCCTCGATGAGCGTCACCGGGTCCGGGCGGCCCGATGCAGGCCCCCACCCCTGATGGGCGGAAACGGAAGTCGATTGTCGGAGGTCCTTGCCTGCTGCTGCCCGCTCCGCGACAGTGGGACGGGTGGTTTGGGTGCTTCCCATGGTCCGCGGCCTCTCTGCAGCAGTTCGCTGCTTCCCTCGGTCAGGCCCTGCGGGGTCAGGTTACCGCCGGCGATCTTCCTTAGGCCAGCGGTGAGCCCAAACCTCCGCCCTCGACCCTCACGGTGCACGCATCCCGGAAGGTGAGTACCGGGCAGGCCCCACCGCCCCCGCCCCGTGAACGCCGCTGATCCAACAGCTACGGAGGACAGGATGGTCCCGCTATTGCTCGCAGCCGCGGTAATGCTGGCCTACAGCGCCTTTTCGTCGCCATTGAGCCGGCACGGCGTGACCAGCGCGATGGTGTTTGTGCTCGCCGGGTCCATCCTGGGCGCGACGCTCGGCGGATCGGCCCACGTGGAAGGCCACACGGTTGAGCGGCTGGCAGAACTGGCCCTGGTCTTCCTTCTCTTTACCGACGCCGCACGGCTGGATCTCGGCGTCCTGCGGCACAGCCTTGGCTGGCCGGGCCGGTTACTGCTCATCGGCCTCCCGCTGACCCTCGTTCTTGGGTTCGGGGCAGGATTTCTCCTCTTCCCGGAGCTTCCGCTCGCCAGCGTCTTCCTCCTGTCCGCCATGCTCTGCGCCACCGATGCGGCGCTGGGCCAGCGCGTGGTCGAAGACCCGGCTGTGCCGGGCCCGGTACGCCAGGCACTGACCGTGGAGAGCGGCCTGAACGACGGTATTGCCGTGCCCTTCTTCCTGGTGGCCCTGGACATCACCATGGCACCGCTGGAGGGCAGCCTCCCCTCGGCAGTCGCGGCCGCCATTGCCGGGCAACTCGGGTGGGGCCTGCTGGCCGGGGTTGGGGTGGGAGCCGCTGGCGGGTACCTGCTGCGGGCTGCGGCGGAGAGAATTCAGCCCGAATGGCGCCAGCCGTTTAGCCTGGCCGTTGCCCTGGGCGCGTATGCGGCAGCGGTATCCCTCGGTGGCAGTGCCTTCATCGCGGCGTTTGTGGGCGGTATGGCGTTCCGTCTGGCCTCCGGCCCCGGGATCGTGGCGCCCACCCGCTTCACCGCGGAAACGGGGCAGGTGCTGGCGGCGGCAACCTGGATGATCTTCGGTGCCGTTGCAATTCTGGCCGCACTGCCGCACATTACCTGGCAGGTGATTGCCTACGCCGTGCTGAGTCTCACCGTCATCCGGATGCTGCCGGTCGCCGTCGCGCTGCTGGGCAGTGGGGCCCGCTGGCAGACCAGGGCCTTTATCGGCTGGTTTGGCCTGAGAGGACTGGCCTCGGTGGTGTTCGGGCTGTTGGCCTTTGAGCGTGGGACCCCGGAAGCGACCACGCTTATCACCACTGTGGCCGTGACCGTGGGACTGAGCGTTTTCGCCCATGGGTTCTCGGCCAAACCGCTCGTAGCGGCTTTCCAACGATGGACCGCTGCAAACCCCGGCGGGCCGGGTTAGGATCGCCGCGTGAACAACATCAGCGATCTGCAGGACTGGTCCGCCTCTCTGCTCACGGGCGAGCGGGTCCGCTTCCGTGAACTGCGGGAGCAGGACCTGCGGCACCTCGCCGAGTGGTGGAATGACCCGGCTCAGGCCATCCTGCAGCAAAACCGGGTGGTTGCACGGCCGGAGGAGTCCGCAGCAGCCATGTTCCGGACCTGGAGCAAAAACGACTCACCCTCAGGATTCGGCTACAGCATCGTGAACCCTGCCGAGCGGCTGGTGGGGCATATCAGCGTCTGGGGCATCGCGGTGCCCGAGCGGATTGCCACCGTGGCGATCATCATCGGCCCGGAATTCCAGGACCAGGGCATAGGCCGGGAAGCGCTGCGGCTGGGCCTGCGGATTGTGTTCGAGGAAATGGGTGCGCACAAAGCGGAACTGCAGACCTGGTCCTACAACCATCGGGCGCTGCACCTCTACACGTCACTGGGATTCGCTGAAGAGGGCCGCCGCCGAGCCGCCGTGTTCCACCGCGGAGCCTTCCACGACCAGGTGCTGCTGGGCATGCTGGCGGACGAGTACCGGGCCTCCACCGCCGGGTAGGGGCTAGCGGGGGAGAGCGGGCGAGGGTACCGCGATGCTGGCCAGCCAGTCATTTACGAGCGCCGAAACCACCGCGGGACGCTCCATATACAGGTGGTGGCCTGCGGCGTCGAGCACGGCAAAGGTCCCGCGCACATAGTGATCCCGCAGCGCCAGGCCGTCCTCATACCCGGTGACGTGGTCCTGCCGCCCGAAGATATGCAGCGACGGCGCCTCGAACGGTTCCGGATACGCTTCCTCCGGTTCCCGCTGCAGCGCGTAGTCCGCGGCAATCCGCTCGGTCACCTGCGGATCCGTTCCGCGCAGGCCGGGAAGGACAAACTCGTTGAACGCGGCAAGCGTGTCCGGAGTCTGGATCACGGCAATACCCAGGAAATCGCCGTCGACCTCCTGCTCGGGAAGATCCGCACGGATGACGGCGGGCGCGGGGAGTACCCGCTCGTTGTGATCGGCAGTGAAGACGGCCCCGAGCGTGGCCAGCCCGAGCACCTGGCTGCGCATCGTGTGGGCCACATGGCGGGCAATCATGCCGCCGAAGGAATGTCCGATGATCGCGAACGGCTCCTCACCCAGCAGCTGCCGAAGTTCGTTGACGACGCCGTCGGCCACCTCCTGGGCGCTCGCAACGGATCCGGGAACCGCCTGCGCGGTCCACGGCAGGTCGAGGTAGATGCGCCGCCACGGGCCCTCGGCCAGTGAGGCGTCCAGGGGCAGCATGCTGCGGTGGTCCAGCTCGAATCCGTGCACCAGTACCAGCGGCCTGCCCTGCCCAACCTCATGCGCTATCACCGGATCATCCTAGGGCAGCTGCGTAAAAATCCGCGGTTCGTCGGCCCAGACACTGCCGACTTCCTCCATGGTGCGGCGCATGATCTTGTCCATGGCAGTGCGGGCGGCCTCGGGATCGCCGCCGGATATCGCGTCGGCCACGTCCATGTGCAGCTGCAGCGCCTCCTCATGCGGACGCTCGGGCATCAGCCCGTAGTCGGTCCGGCCACGCAGCACTTCGGCGATCATCGACTGCATCCGGGCAAACATCTCATTGCCAGAGGCTGCGAGCACCAGCCCGTGATAGTGGATGTCCAGGTCCAGGAACTGCTGCAGGTCTCCGGCCCGTCCCACGGAACGCATCTTGGCGGCGACGGCCATCAGCTCGGCGCCGAGATCGGAGGGGGCATGCCGGGCGGCGAGTTCCGCGGCGGCGGGCTCGACGGCGGAGCGCAGCTCGGTCAGTGAGCGCAGCTGGGCACCCTTACCGGCCGCGGCCAGCCGCCAGCGGATTACGGAGGGGTCAAAGACATTCCAGCTGGTTTCGGGCAGGACCCGGATGCCGACGCGCTTGACGCTTTCCACCAGGCCCAGGGACTGCAGCACGCGCACGGCTTCACGGGCTACGGAACGGGACACCTGCAGTTCGGTCTCGAGGTGCTCGGAGTGCATGGTGTCACCGGCCGCGAGGTCGCCGGAAATAATCCGGGTGCCCACGGATTCAATGACGAGGTTATGCAGCCTTGACGTCATGCGGCGGCCGGGATTCGAATCACCCGATCATTCTATGCATTGGATTCTTTCCTGCGCTCCGGACGTTCCGGGCGGCTGCGGAATATCGAATTCGGCACGCAGTTATTTTGATGGTTTATTCCCGCTCCGCCGGACGCGTAAAACGGTTGTGCATTCCCCCGCGCGGTCATAGCGTGACCGGACAATTCCAGCCCGAGAAGGAGCCATTCCCATGTCCGCTAACAGCACTGAGCTTTACGGCGTTTTCGCCGCCACAGGAAAACAGGGTTCAGCGACCGCCGAGGCGCTGCTGGAGCAGGGTGCCCGGGTTCGCGCCCTTGTGCGGCGGACGGATTCTCAGCAGGCCAGGGACCTGGAAGCACGCGGCGCCGAGGTGGTCCTGGCGGACCTGGACCGCCCGGAGACGCTCCGTCCGGCCATGGAGGGTTTGGACGCACTGTGGTTTATGACCACCATGAACACTCCCGCCGGTCCGGCCGGGGAGCCGCCCATGGCCAAGGCGCTCGGTGATGCCGCCGCGGAGGCCGGCGTCCGGCGCCTGGTCTTCAGTTCCGTGGACGGCGCCGAACGGAACAGCAGCGTGCCGCACTTCGACAGTAAGTACGACGCCGAGCAGTACCTGCGGGAGCTGCCCGTGGGGCTCACCGTGGTTCGTCCGGTCTTTTTTATGGAGAACCTGCCGTATCTTTCCGCAGTAGAGGACGGGGAAACGGTGCTGCGGATGCCCCTGCCGGACGGGATTCCGCTGCAGATGGTGGCCGTGCGCGACGTCGGCCGGGTGGCCGCTGCGGCGCTGCTGGACCCGTCAGCGGTACCCGGCGGCGCGCTAGGCATCGCCGGAGACGAACTGACCGGAAGCAAGATAGCGAATGTGCTCGGTGCCGCCGCCGGCCGGCCCGGACGGTATGAGCCGCTTCCCCTGGAGTCGCTGGAGGGACAGGCTGACTCGCAGGCGATGTTCCGCTGGTTCGGTGAGCTGCCTGCCTATCAGGGGGACTTCGAGGCAACCAACACGCTGGCCGGCGGTGCGCTGGACCTGGACGGCTGGTTGGCTACCCGCTGAGGGCAGCCGCCGGCAGGCCTTCTTACGGGCAGAGCGTGCGAAGGGAACTTAGGAGCTCGAGGCGCCGGCGTTGCCCTGTGGCCGGACCACGGGGAAACTGCCGTGTGACTGCTCGTCCTCTTCGAAGTGGTTGGCGGCCCGTCCCACTATCAGCGGGTCCGGTTCGTGGGCAATGGAGGTGTCCTTGTTCGGATAATCCACGGTGCTGAGTACATAGCGCATGGCTTCGAGCCGGGCACGTTTTTTATCATTCGACTTCACCACCGTCCAGGGGGCGTCCCCGGTGTCGGTGTAGAAGAACATGGCTTCCTTGGCCTCGGTGTAGGCATCCCACTTGTCCAGGCTGGCCAGATCGGTAGGGGAGAGCTTCCACTGTTTCACGGGGTCCGTCTCGCGGGCGGCGAACCGGGCCAGCTGCTCCTCGCGTCCCACGGAGAACCACAGCTTGTGCAGCAGCGTGCCGGAGTTGACCAGCATGCGTTCCAACTCGGGCACCTCACGCATGAACTCCAGATACTGCGCCGGCGTGCAGTACCCCATCACCCGTTCCACGCCGGACCGGTTGTACCAGGACCGGTCCATCATCACGATCTCCCCACCGCTGGGCAGGGTGCGGATATACCGCTGGAAGTACCACTGCGTCTGTTCCTCAGCAGTGGGTTTCTCCAAGGCCACGACGCGGGCGCCGCGGGGATTCAAATGCTCATTGAAGCGCTTGATGGCACCGCCCTTGCCTGCGGCGTCCCGGCCCTCGAAAATCAACAGCATTTTCTGGCCGGTTTCCTTCACCCAGAGCTGCATCTTCAGCAGTTCAATCTGCAGCAGCCGTTTCTGCCGTTCATAGCTGCGCCGGCTGAGTTTGGTGTCATAGGGGTAGTTCTGCCGCCAGGCATCATCGTCAGCCTTGACCTTGACCTTTTTGCCTTTGCGGTTCAGTTCCTGGATCTCTTCGAGTTCCTCGACATAGTCCTCTGAAACGGAAACCCGCCGTACGTCTTTCCGGCCGTTTTCACCCAGCTCATCAGGGGAGGCGTCCTTCGGTGTTTCCTTGGTGCTCTTATTTGTTGGCATGGCCCCTCCTGCGACGGTTCGTTATCCGAACTTACGCGGGACGGCCACCTGATTGGAAGAGGCTGCCCGGTCTCCATCACGGGCGGGCCGTGTGCGGCGCGCCTGAACGGAAGCGCAGGACGCGCGGCCGATAATTGAGGGCGATGACTTCACTACGCACCAAAGTTCTGTCCCTTCTTGCCCTGCCCGCGGTCCTGTTCGGCGCTGCCGCCTGCACCCCTGTTGCCGAGAGTGTTCCCGGCGCCGCGCCGTCGTCCGCAGCAGCAGCCCCCGCCGTCACGGAGACGCCCGCGGATTCCGCCGCGGCGCCCGCCGAAACGCCGGCACCGTCGGCCGCGGCCGGCACGGCACTCGAGCAGCTCGCCGGCATCCCGATCAAGGGGCGGGCACCAAAAACGGGCTATGACCGTGAGCAGTTCGGGCCGGCCTGGGCGGACACGGACCGCAACGGCTGCGACACCCGCAATGACATCCTGGCCCGCGACCTCGTGGACGTGGTCTACAAGGACGGCACCAAGGAATGCGTCGTTGCGTCCGGCACCTTCCTGGACCCGTACACCGGGGCAACCATCGGTTTTGTCCGCGGCAACACCACCAGCACCGCCGTGCAGATTGACCATGTGGTGGCACTGTCCGACGCCTGGCAGAAGGGGGCGCAGCAGCTCAGCGCCGAGGAGCGGCGGCTGTTCGCCAATGATCCGCTGAACCTGATGGCCGCGGACGGTCCGGCCAACGGGGCGAAGTCCGACGGCGACGCCGCCACCTGGCTGCCGGCCAACAAGGCCTTCCGGTGTGAATACGTGGCCCGGCAGACTGCGGTCAAGGCGGAATACCGGCTGTGGATGACCCAGGCCGAGCATGACGCCATCGCGACCGTGCTCGCCGGCTGCCCGGACCAGCCGGTGCCCGAACGTGCCGGAACCGCGTCCGCGTCGGTCGCTGCCGGGACCGGGGCAGGCGTGGCCGAGGCAGCCGTCGAGCCCGGGCCCGGGACTGCTCCCTTCGCCGGTGACCCAGCGCCCGTTTATGCCAACTGCTCAGCGGTCAAGGCCGCCGGAGCCGCCCCCATCCGCACCGGCGATCCCGGCTGGGATCCCAAGTTTGACCGGGACGGCGACGGCGTCGGCTGCGAGTCCTAACCGGACCTGCCAGGCCTGTCAGTCGCGGTCCTCGCCCAGTGTCAGGGCAGCCGTGATCAGTGCCAGATGGGACAGTCCCTGCGGGAAATTGCCCAGGAATGAGGAGTCCTCTTCGGCGATCATTTCGGTGTACAGGCCCACGTCATTGGCCAGCGGCACCAGCTCATCCATCAGCGCTGCGGCCTCGTCCCGGCGGCCCACGCAGTCCAGGGCGGCGGCCATCCAGAAGGCACAGGCGACGAACGTTCCTTCCTCCTTCTCGGCGCCGCTGAACCGGTAGAGCAGCGGTCCGCGGCCGAGTTCGCGGCGCAGTGCGTCCAGCGTGGAGTTCATCCGTTCCCCGCGGTCGAACCCGCTGATGGCGTGCAGCAGGATGGAGGCGTCCAGCTGGTCGGTGCCGGGATACCAGACGTAGCTGCCGCGCTCCTCGGACCAGCAGTTGGTCTCCACCCAGTTCCGGATCCGTTCCATCTCGGCCCGCCAGCGTTCGGGGGTGCCGGGAATCTGGCCCAGGTCCGCCAGGTGGGAAGCGCAGCTGAGCGCATGCCAGGCCCCCAGTTTGGAGGTGGTGTAGTGCCGTTCCTCGTCCAGTTCCCACATGCCGGAGTCCTTGCGCTGCCAGACATCGCAGGCCAGGTCCGCCAGGTCCGCCAGGTAGCGGCCGGTGCCGGTATCAAGGACATGGCCGGCATCCACGTACAGCTGCACAATGTTGAACAGGTCCCCGAAGACGCCCATCTGCAGCTGCGCGGCGGCGTCGTTGCCGTTGACCACGGGACCGATGCCGCGCCAGCCGGGCAAATCCAGTACCTCGGTGCCGTCGGCGCGGCTGCCGTTGAGCCGGGTGAAGACCTTCAAATCCGTGCCCTGTTCGCGCACGCTTTTGAGCATCCCGGAGACGGCCGCATGGACTTCCTCGCGCAGCCCGAAGCGGATCATGGCGTTCAGGGTGTAGGCCGTGTCGCGGACCCAGGCGAACCGGTAGTCCCAGTTCTTTCCACCATTCACGTTTTCCGGCAGGGACGTGGTGGCGGCGGCGGCAATGGCCCCGGTGGGGCTGTGCAGCAGCAGCTTCAGCGCCAGCGCACTGCGTTCGACGGCGTCCGCCCACGGACCGTCGTACTGGAACTCGCGGGACCAGTCCTGCCAGTTCGCGATGGTGCGGTCAACGCCGTCGTCAATGGTGTCCAGGTCCGGCAGCGGCAGCGGTTCCTCATGGGTGGAAATCACGGCCAGCAGGTGACGTGACCCGGCGTCGGTGGTGAAGGTACCGCTGATGTCCCGGTCGGAGGCCTGCTCCTCGCCGATACCCCGGCCGCGGACGGCCATGGTGGTGCCCTGCACCTGCAGCACGGGCCCGTGCACGGAATGCTGCACCCACGGGGAGGCGGTATTGAAACTGCTGCCCGGGGCAACGGACCAGCGCATGTCCACCTCGCCGTCGAGCCCCTCGATCCGCCGTGCCAGTTCACCCCACGGCAACCGGCCGGCCACCCCGGTGTTCAGCGAATCGGTGACCCGCACGCTTCCGGTGTCCGTGAAGAATGTGGTGGCCAGGACATTGGTGCCCTCCACGTAGGTGCGTTCCACGGTGAAATCCGCAGCGGGCCGCAGCTCTATCTGCCCGCCGTTCGCCGCATCCAGCAGACGGGCGAATGCAGGGGTGGAATCCAAATCCGGTGTGGGATACCAGTCGATCGATCCGTCCAGGGCAACCAGTGCCACGGTGCGTCCGTCACCGATGGCAGCGTAGGAGCGCAGATCGACGTACCCGTCCACGCGGTCCGGCTGGGGCAGTGTCATGTGCAGCTCCTCGTAATGCTTTAGGCGGTCAGGCGGTTTTGCGTGCCTCGAAAATCCAGGGCTCCCGCGGAATCCGTGCCGGGTCGAACTGCGCCAGTGCGGCGTCCAGGGTCCCGGGAAGTCCCAGTGAGCCCAGAATGAGTTCCCGGGCGGCATCAGCGTCAATACCGGCGGCGGCAAGGTCCGGAAGGGTGACCGCCCCGTCGCGCTTGGCCAGCCGCTGTCCGGCGGTGTTCAGGGCCAGCGGCACATGCGCGTAACGCACCGGGGGAGCGCCGAGCAGGGAGCCGAGGTAGGCCTGCCGCGGTGCGGAGCTGAGCAGGTCATCTCCGCGCACCACCTGGTCGATGCCCTGCAGGGCGTCATCGAGCACCACGGCCAGGTTGTAGGAGGGCACCCCGTCATTGCGCAGCAGCACCAGGTCATCCACGGCGGAGGTGTATTCGCCGTGCAGCTCATCGGTCACCGTGAACTCGGGCATCTGCGCGCGCAGGCGCAGCGCCGCGGGCCGCTCACGCCGTCGTACCGCGCGCTGTTCCTCGGTGAGGTTCCGGCACGTGCCGGGGTAGGCACCGGGCGGGGCATGCGGGGCGGAGGAAGCCTCCGCCACTTCCCGGCGGGTGCAGAAGCACTCGTACACCAGTCCGTCCCTGCGCAGCCGGTTGATCGCTTCGAGGTAGAGGTCGCCGCGTTCGGACTGCCGGACTATCCCGCCGTCCCAGTCCAGCCCGACGGCGGCCAGGTCACGCAGCTGCGCTGCTTCGGCGCCGGAACGGACCCGGTCCAGGTCCTCCATCCGGAGCAGGAACCGCCGCCCGGTGCTGCGCGCGAACAGCCAGGCCAGCAGGGCGGTGCGCAGGTTGCCCACATGCAGCTCTCCGGTGGGGCTGGGGGCGAAGCGGCCGGCGGCGTCGGAGGTAGGCACCCCCTCAGTCTATAAACCTGCGGCTCCGGCCGGGCCACCCGCACCCTGGTGCCGGCGCAACGCGGGTCCTGGAAGGCCGCTCACACCAGCGGACCGGAGGTGTCCGCAAAGGCGTGGGAAGTTTCCGGGGGAGTGCCTAGCGTGGCAGGCATGGGACTCATGGAGCTGGAACTTGCCCGGCTGGAGCACCGACAACGAACCGAGGACGCCGAGCGGCGCAACGGCTTTCAGCGGCTAAGGCGTGAACGGCTGCCGGCCCGGGACCGGCAACGGGAGCGACCGGCCGCATTGCGGTCCGCCGTGAAACTGGACTGGCCCGTCATCACGCTGCGGCTCGGTCCGTTCCAGCTTGTCCTCTTCCGCACCGTGCACCTGCCGCAGCGGGGTCCGGCCTCCGATTCACACGGGACGTCCAGCTTTTTTCCGGGGTGAGCGGAGTACCGTGTTCCGCGAAGAGGCAACCGCCGCTTTCCGTGCTGGGCGGGACGGCGGCCCCGGTTGGGATGATCATGACAAGTGGTTACGCGGGACGCAGCTCATCATCCGGACGGCGCAGCACCACGACGGGCGGATCACGGTGGACCATTGTGGTGGTGGGCCTGGTGATGCTGCTGCTCATCATTGCCCAGGGGGTGGCGACAGGCTTCACCGGACTGCTCGGCTCGGCCGGACTGATAGCCCTGTGCACAGGGCTTTACACCTTCCTGACCAACCGGCCGTCCTGGCTGGACCTGCCCAACCGGCTGCTCGGCGGGATTCTGGCGCTGGCGGGGCTGATTGCCTCGATTATTGCCACCGCCATCCACTGGGGCTGACTAGACCCGTCCGGGAAGGGGTGCTTCCCGGTCCACCCCGGTCTCGTCGGCCAGTTCGGCGCGCACCCGCCCGTCGCCGCGCACCCACAGGCGGTAGGCGACAAAGAGCAGTGCAATCCAGACGGCGCCGACAATCAGCGCTACCCGGGTGCCCGGCATAATGCCGAGCAACACCACAATGAACACCATGAACGCCAGCGCGGCGTAGGAGGCCACCGGCCAGAACGGAACACCGAACTCCGACGCTGGCAGGTTCCGCCGTGCTATCTCCCGCTTCATTGCGATGTGCGAAAGCAGGATCATCAGCCATACCCACACGGTGGCGAAGGTGGCAATCGAGGCGATGATGGTGAACAGGGACTCGGGCAGCAGCGCGTTCAGCACCACCCCTGCCAGCAGCACCACGGCCATGGCCGCCACGGTCATCCACGGCACCCCGTTTCGGGAGACCTTGGCGAACGACGCCGGTGCCTGGCCCTGCCGGGCCAGCCCGTACATCATCCGTCCGGCACCAAAAATGTCGGCGTTGATCGCGGAGAGGGCAGCGGTGATGACTACTGCGTTGAGGATGTGCGCCGCGGCGTGGATGCCGAGCGAATCAAAGATCTGCACAAAGGGGCTGGTGGAGCCGTCAATGTCCTGCCACGGGAAGATCATCATCAGCACGGCCAGGGTGCATACGTAGAAGAGCAGGATCCGGAACGGGACGGTGTTCACGGCCGCCGGGATGGCCTTTTTCGGATTCTCTGCCTCTCCCGCAGTGATGCCGATGGTTTCAATGCCGCCGAAGGCAAACATAACAATCGAGAAGGACGCCAACAGGCCCCAGAAGCCGTTGGCGAAGAACCCGCCGGAGCCCAGGAGAGTGTCCATGCCCGGGGTGGCGCCGTCGTCGAGCCCGAAACCGAACACGATGATCGCTATGCCGCCTGCGATCATGGCAATAATGGCCGAGACCTTGAGGATGGACAGCCAGAACTCGGTCTCGCCGAACACCTTCACCCGCATCAGGTTCAGTGCCGCGATGAGCAGGACCACCGCCAAAATCCAGATCCAGCGCGGCACGTTCGGGAACCAGAAGCCCATGTAGATGCCGAACGCAGTGACGTCGGCAATGGCCACCACCGCCATTTCAAAGGCGAAGGTCCAGCCGGTGATGAAGCCGGCGAAGGGGCCGAGGTAACGGCTGGCGTACTGGCCGAAGGACCCGGAGACCGGATGCCGGACGGCCATCTCGCCCAGGGCGCGCATGACCAGGAACACAGCCGCGCCGCCGATCATGTAGGCCAGCAGTACGGCCGGACCGGCGGACTGGATGGCGGACGCTGAACCGTAGAACAGGCCGGTGCCGATGGCCGAGCCGAGCGCCATGAAGCGGATGTGCCGGACATTCAGCCCGCGGGCCAAGGCCTGGGTAAAGGAGGACTTCAAAGACAACGCACCTTGGAGATTGGGGGATCAACCGAATAGTCGGCCTATCCATGGTACGCCTGCTGCCGGCGGCTCCCTTTTCACCGGCTGTTCCCGAGCCTGGTGCCGTTCGACGCTGCGCACCGTTTTGTAGACTCGTCCCAACTGCACGCACCAATGGGGGGACAACCATGGACAACAGCTCGGGCCACAGCACTGCCTATCCGCCGGCAGGGCCGCCGGCCCCGCCGCCACCGCACAAGGAAAAGCCGGAACCGGCAAACGGCAGCCGGCGGCGGAATCTCCTGCTGGCGGGCGTACTCCTCCTCGCTGTGCTCGCGGTTATCGCCGGGCTGGTCCTGTCCCGGGACAACGACGGCGAGGAACCGGTTGCCGAGTCCGGTGCACCGGAGGTGGGAACGGCCCAACAGGTGGCCGATTACAACCTGACGGTGACCGGCGTGGACACTGATGCCACCGAGGAGCTCAAATCTGTCGCGGCGTTTAACGAAGACCCGCAGGGAAACTATGTGCTGGTGGACATCAGCGCGGAATATCTGGGCACCGGCAGTGGGACACCGTCGGAGGATCTCCAGATCCAGTTCGTTGCTGCGGACGGGAGCGAATACGGCCAGTGCAAGGCGCTGATGGCCAAACCCATGCACAACGTTCCGGCCATGGCCAACGGTGACACCGCTGAGTTCCAGACCTGCATGGACGTGCCGTCGGAGGACCTCTCCGGGGCCACCATTCGGATCGGCTCCTATATATGGGTCAATGAGCAGGAGGACGAGGTGGACTGGGCGGTGAAGTAGGCGCCAAAGTGCCCGAAATGATCGACAGTGGACGGGGTGGGCCGCATGGGTGCTGATCCGGGTGCGGCCGCTGCCGAATGCCGTTAGCGGGGCCGACATTCGGGCTCCATCTGAGCGGAAAACCCGAAAATGTCGGAGGCGGCAGGTACCTTCACCCTTGGGATCAACCGAACCCGGCAGGCACCTCGAACTGTGTCTGCACCATTTCATCAGCTGCCTGCTTTGCCGGCACGCACATCACATGGGGACCATTATGGACAACACCGGAAACACGCCTTACCCACCCTCAAACCAGTCAGGGGAGGGCGGGCGCCCCGGTGGCCAGCCGGACCCTGCTGGTTCCGCCTACGCTGGTTCCGGCTATGCAGGGACCACCTATGCGGGTCCCGGTCCCGGAGGTGGTCCCGGCCCGGGGAAACCGGGCAACCCCGAGGCCGGAAAGGGCCTGGCCATCACGGCGCTGGTCATCGGAATCGTGTCCCTGCTGCTGTGCTGGATTCCCATCGTGAATAACGTGGTGTTTTTCCTGGGACTGATTGGCTTGGGCTTCGCCATTCCGGCATTAATCATTTCGGTGAAAAACCGGTCCAGCGCAAAGGGCATGTCCATCGCGGCATTGATTCTTGTAATCCTGTCCCTGGTGGGGGTCCTGGCAACGCAGGCCTTCTACGGCAAGGTGATCGACGATGTCACGGAGTCCATCGAAGATGGAGCCGACGGCGTAGTCGAGAGTTCTGAGAATGAGCAGGAAGCTGCCGCTGCTGAGGCACTGGCTATGGGAACTGCGGCACAGGTGGGCGACTACAGTGTCGCCGTCACCGCGGTGAACACGAATGCGGCCGAAATCATTCTCGCAGCGAACCAGTTCAATGAACCGCCCGTGGGGCAGTACGTGCTCGTGGATCTTGCGGTGGAATACTCCGGCGACGGGGAGGGCAACCCTTGGATCGATTTGCAGACCAAGTTCATCGGGGCCGACGCCCGGCAGTATGACCGCTCAACCTGCGGTGCCGTGGTGCCCAACCCGGACATGGATGTACCCACCCTGGAAAAGAGCGGTACAGCCACTTACCAGGTCTGCATGGACGTCCCGGTCGAAGCGCTGACCGATGCCAAGATCTTCGTGGAACCCAGCTTCTCGCTGAGCAATAACGACCGAGCGTACTGGTCGGCCCAGTAGCAAGCCCAAGAACACAGACGACGGCGGTACCTCCCACTGCGGAGGCACCGCCGTCGTGCTGCCGGTCAGCGGCTACGGAACAGTCGGCTGCACCGTCTGCGGAACGTAGGGCACCGTGTATTCCTCGATGTAGGTGCCCGTGGGCGCGGTGCCGGAAAAGCGGTTCGGCGGGCCGAACTGTCCGTCCAGCTGGCAGATCTGCTGCGATCCGGAGAAAGACACGATGTCGAAGCCGTACGTCGCGATCTTCGACTGGCCGAGCGTTACCGGCCCCGAAAGCTGCAGTGGATCCTGGAGACTCCAGCTTTTACTCAGGGAGGCGTCGGCGTTGACCTGTGCCTGCAGGGGCTCAAGGATTTGCCCCAAAGGAACAGAACCGGACACCGAAGCGGTGGCGGTGGCGGGGGTCTGCGCAGTCAGTGAGACGGGGACGTCGAATCCGGAAGCATTGGACAGCGTGACCGAGGAGACGGCTTCCTTACTGGTGGTGACGTCATGGTGGTCGAAGCCTGTTTTCACATCACCGGGGCCGCACTCGGTCCCTGCAGCGGCTGCTGACGGTGCCAGGGCCACGGAGCCGGCAACGAGGCCGGCGGTTGACAGTAGGACGGCGGTTCTCTTGCTCGTGCTCAACATGTCGCTCCTTCGTGCAACGGAATCGTCCCGTTGCCTTGGGGAGCCCCCACGTTACTCCTCAGTACAGGAGTGTCAAGCATAAGGAAGGCATCATCGGGCCGGCATGCCGGTCTGTCAATACTGTCTCGCCAAATACATCCAGTGTCAGTCCCGGTCTGCGCCGTAGCCGATGCGCGCCTCGAAGGGAATCAGGGGGCGGCCGGCGCGGACCTTCATTTCCTGAACCGTCCACGAATTGCCGTCCGGGTCCGAGAACCCGAACAGTGTCCCGCCGTCGCGCGGGTCGATGACCGTGACATCGCCGGCGTCAACACCGCGCTCCACCAGCTCCTGCCGGGCAGCCCGGGCATCAGGGACCACCAGCTGCAGCCCGTGCAGGGACCCCGGTGCCATCTGCGCCATGCCCAGGACTATTGAGCAGCCCGAACCCGGCGGAGTCAGCTGGGCGAAATCCATCTGGTCAGTGGTGGTGCGGTGATCCAGGACAAAGCCCAATTGATCACGGTAGAAGCTCACCGCGCGGTCCAGGTCACTGACCGGAACCTGCACCACTTCGAGGGTCCAATCCACTCGGATCATCCTCCTGTCCGGGCGGATGCCAGCAGTTCGTCCAGCTGGTCATAGCCGGCCGACATACCGTCCTCTATGCCGTTGGTCAGGAACTGATCGCGGGATTCCACGGAGGGATAGAGGGAGCGGCCCTGCACGCTGCTCCGCCCGCCGGGCAGGGCCGTAAAGGCGGAGTATTCAAGGGTCACCACGTCCGGATACCCCTCGAACTCGAAGGTCTGCAGCACAAATTCATCCTGCCGAACCGTGTGGAACAAACCCCGAAAGGCGAATTCGTCGTCGCCCCGCGACTGCACAAAGCGGTAGGTCCCTCCGCTGCGGGCCTCAAAAGCATCTATTCGGGTATCCAGGTCCCGCGGCCCGACCCACCGTGCATACAGGTCCGGGTCCGTGTGCGCGCGGAAGACATCGCTCACCGGGAAGTCGAACTCCCGGTGGTATTCGAGTAACGGTTCGCCCGCCGGAGCGTTGAGGGTCAGAGGGTTGCCCATCACGCACCCCGTCCCTGCAGCGGTTCCGGCTGGAGCTGGGCGAGAAGTTCATCCATCCGGTCAAAGCCCTCGGCGACACCCGCTTCCATACCGGAGGCGGCCATCCCGTCCCGTGCCTCCATGGACGGGTAGACGGCGTGGGCAGTGATCCGGGTACGGTCGCCGTCGAGCGCTGTCAGTGTCATGAACTCAAGGCTGGTCACATCCGGGTAGCCGGAGAACTCGAAGGTCTGGATGGCGGCTTCGTTTTCCCGGACGGTGTGGAAAATCCCGCGGAACTCGTAGGGCACCCCGTCCGGTCCGGTGTGGATGTAGCTGTAGGAGCCGCCGGTGCGGAAGTCGTAGTGGTTGATCTCCATTTTCATTCCGCGCGGCCCCAGCCACTGGAGGATCAGGGCAGGTTCGGCGTAGGCGCGGAACACCTGGGCGACGGGGTAGTCCACTTCACGGCTGAAATCGATGAACGGAACACCGTCCGGAACGGAAAGCTGCAGTGCGTTGGTCATGATGGATCCTTTGCCTGCGGGCCGCCTTTCGCTGCGGCCTGTGCGTGAAGCACGGCGTCAAGGCTGCGGAACTGCTCCTCGCGGACCAGCCGGTATTGGCCGATCCAGGCGGTGAGCGCCTCCAACCGTGCGGGATTCAGGTGGACGGGCCTGCGCTGAGCGTCACGGCTGCGCGTGACAAGCCGGGCATGCTCGAGGACCTGGATGTGCTTCGAGACCGCCTGCTTGGAGATCTCGAAGGGTTCCGCCAGTTCGTTGACCGTGGCCGGACCCCGGGAGAGCCGGGCAATGATGTGGCGGCGGACCGGATCGGCCAGGGCCAGGAAGGCCTGGTCCAGAAGGGGTTCGTCGCTGTGGGAGTCCATACGCCTGGTCAGTTTCTGTAAAGCACGATGCTGGTAGTCAAGGTACTGGTTGTTCAACCTTGCGGTTGATTACGAACTACGCCGCGGCCGGGCAGGGTTCAAGGGGTAGCGGTGAAAAAAGTCCGGGCAGTATGGTGGTGTCCCTCTGGACCGCGGGAGGCGTGGAGCGTGAAACGGGCGGGCTATACCCTTACCGAACAGGCGGTTGGAATCTTCTTCGTGGAGGGTCCGGCGTCGAACTGGATCATTGCGCGTCGCGGTCGGGAGTTCACCCTGATTGACGGCGGCTACCGGGGCGACCTGCCCCGGGTCCTGGCCTCCATCCGCGCCGTCGGGCTGGACCCGGGCGGCGCCGTCGCGCTCCTGATCACTCACGCGCACGTGGACCACACCGGCGCTGCCGCACATTTTGCCCGGCGTTACGGCACGCCGGTGTTCAGCAGCGCGGCCGAGCACCTGCAGATGACGGGTGTTGTTAAATTCCAGGTGTCACCGCTGCAGATACTGGCCCGTGCCTGGCGGCCCAGGGTGTTGCGCTGGACGGTGCGCGCGCTGCAGTCCGGCGGTTCCAAAGCGGTGCCTGTTCCATCGGCTGAGGTCTGGGATGACGCGTTGCTGGCTTCGCTGCCGGGCGGGCCGGTCGCCGTACCCACGCCGGGTCACACGCCAGGGCATACGGCGTTTTATCTGCCGGCGGCCAGGGCGGTGGCCACCGGGGACGCACTGGTGACCGGCCACGGCATCAGCACGCGGAACGGCCCGCAGTTGCTGCACCCGATGTTCCATCACCACCGTGCCGGAGTACAGGGGTCGCTGGCGGTCCTGGCGAAACTGGACGCCGGCCTGCTGTTGCCCGGGCACGGTCCCGCGCTCCGGATGCCTGTCCGTGATGCGGTGGAAGCGGTGCGCCGGACCTCGGTGACCGGCAGCCGCGCCGGCCGGTCCACCCGGCCGGGGCTGGCACCGGTGCCGGGACGGACAGGGCTGGCCGGCAACGGCGTCCGCTTCTTCACCTGACCCCCGCACAGTCGTACACTGAGCGCCACGTTAGTACCGCCGTCGCTGTGCAGATGAACCGGAGCTGGCTCGCCCTCCGGCACGGTTGCGGACCGGCAAGCATACGAAGGAAGCGCATCATGCAGAAACAGGTCATGACGCCCCGGCGGCGCTGGATCGTAGCCTTGTGCTGGCTCACCGTGGTGTTTGAGGGCTATGACATTGTGGCGCTGGGGGCCGCCATTCCCACCCTGCTGGATACCCGGCACGTGGGCATCACCGCGGCCGGTGCAACCTATGTCTCCACCATTTCCCTGGTGGGCGTGGGTATCGGCGCCGCGCTGATCGGCCCTCTGTCGGACCGCTGGGGCCGGCGGGTCCCGCTGATCCTGTGCGTGGTGGTGTTCTCCCTGTTCACCCTCGTGCTGCCGCTGATGCCCAGCGTTGCACTGATGGGGGTGGTCCGGTTTATCGCCGGTCTGGGTCTGGGTGGGTGCATGCCCGTGGCCATCACCGCCATGCAGGAAGCGGCTTCCGAGAACGCGAAGGCCAATGCCAGCACCATCACCATGACCGGCTACCACTGCGGCGCCGTGCTGGCCTCGGTGTTGGCGATCATCTTCCGTGAGCACTGGGGGTGGCTGTTCTATGCCGGCGGTGCCCTGGGGCTGGCAGCCGCCGTTGTGATGTGGTTCCGCCTGCCGGAGACGGGATCCGTGCATCTGGCCGCCAAGGACTCCAAGGAGAAGGGGGCCGCGCAGGTGAAGCTGGGAGACCTGCTTCGTCCGCCGTATCTGCGGATAACCCTGGGCCTGTGGGTGGCTGCGTTTATGGGGCTCATGCTCGTGTACGGCCTGAACACCTGGCTGCCGCAGATTATGCGGGAGGCCGGCTATAGGGTGTCCGCCTCGCTGGTGCTGCTGCTGGTACTGAACGTCGGCGCAGTGATCGGGCTGCTGATTGGCGGCCGGGTGGCGGACAAACGCGGGCCCAAAGGAACCACCATGGCGTGGTTCGGTGCGGCTGCGGTGCTGCTGGCCATCCTCAGTATCCGGATGGAGAGTTCGCTGCTGTTGAATGCCGTGGTTCTGGTTACCGGCGTTTTTGTTTTCTGCGCACAGGTCCTGGTCTACGGATTCGTCGGATACCTGTATCCCCGCGCGGTGGTGGGTTCAGCCATGGGGTTTGTTGCCGGCGTCGGGCGGCTGGGCGCCATTGTGGGCCCGTGGCTGACCGGAGCCCTGGTCACGGCGGGGATTGCCTATCCGTTCGGGTTCTACGTCTTTGCGCTCGCCGCCGCCCTGGGGGTGGTGGCCGTGGCGGTCATTCCGCGCCCCGGGCGGCCCGTCGCGGATACAGCGGACCCCCGGGTCTCCCCGGACGGCCAAGCGGTCTAGGGGCACCCGTTCATAGTCAACGCAGCCTGGGCGGGCGGCAGACAGCATTACCTGCACGCTGAACACCCCGTCAGCAGAGATCCCGAACACTAAGTGGGCTGTCGATGGGCATGAACGGTGGCAAACCTGAAAGAATGGGAAACGCCGGCTCGGGGGAGTCACGCTGCGGAACCGTTGTGGAACCCCCCTGCCGACGCGCCACCAACAGTCTCACGCAGGAGCATGCATATGACCCCCGAACCATCCGCCTCCCCCTTCAACATTCCTGCGGACTCCCGCGTCACCGTTTACGGTGCCCACGGGCGTCCGGAGGCGGCGGAGTTCGTTCCGGCCGGTGCGTTCCTTGCGGAGGATGACGGACGGTTCCCCGCCGACGTCGTGATCCTTTTCGTCTCCACTGCCGCTGACCTGGCCCACGAGCTGGCCACCGCCGCCGCATCCGTGGAATCCGGCGGGGTGCTGTGGGTCTGCTATCCCACCGCCGAAATAGACGGCGTTACTCCGGACCTGAACCGGGACACCGTGGCCTCCCTGTTCGAAACCAATGATTGGGAGCCCGTGGGCGACGGCACCCTCAACGCCCGCTGGTCCGCGGTGCGCGGGCAGCCGACCGGAATCTGACCGCCGAAACCGGCAAATTTCTCTTGTGTAAGCGGAGATCACGTGGATAAGTTGTCCGCGCCTACAAATAGTTGACGGGCTGGACCCGGCAACAGGTGCTACAGCGTTGTATCCGCTTGATCCAGCCGCCGCCAGCCGCGGCCGTGACGCCGGTTCCCGGCCGCACGGCCCCCGTCTTCCGACTGCGGGATCCTTTTCGAAGGCTTCAGCATGAGCACAATGAAGAATGTTTCGGCCATCTTCCTGGCCGCGGGACTCGCCACCGGACTGGCAGCCTGCGCACCGGCAGGATCCAGCGAGGAGGGGGAGGGGGAAGCAGCCTCCTGCAACGTGGGCATCGCCATGCCCACCCGCAGCCTGGAACGCTGGATCAATGACGGCGAGGGCCTGAAGGAAAAACTCGAGGCCAAGGGCTGCCAGGTGGACCTGCAGTACGCGGACGACAAGACCGACCAGCAGATCAGCCAGATCCAGAACCAGGTGGCCGGCGGTGCGAAGATCCTTGTGGTCGCGGCCATCGACGGCGAGGTCCTGGGCCCCACCCTGGAGGATGCCAAGAACCAGGACATCCAGGTGATCGCTTACGACCGCCTGATCAACGGCACCGACGCCGTGGACTACTACGCCACCTTTGATAACTATCAGGTGGGACAGCTGCAGGGCGAGTTCATCGAAGAGGAGCTGGGCCTGGCCAACGGCGAGGGACCCTACAACCTGGAGCCGTTTGCCGGCAGCCCGGATGACAACAACGCCAGGTTCTTCTTCGCCGGCGCATGGGACGTGCTGCTTCCGTACGTGGAAAGCGGGCAGCTGGTGGTTCCCTCCGGCAAATCGCCCACCAGCAATGACGGGTGGACCTCCATCGGCATCCTCGGCTGGAAGTCCGCGGACGCCCAGGCGGAAATGGATAACCGGCTGCAGTCCTTCTACACGGGGGACAAAAAAGTGGATGTGGTCCTGTCCCCGAATGACAGCCTCGCTTTGGGCATTGAATCCTCCCTGGATGCCGCCGGCTATGAGCCCGGCACCGACTGGCCGGTGATCACCGGCCAGGACGCCGACGTCGCCAATGTCCAGGCCATGCAGGGGGACCGGCAGTCGATGACGGTGTGGAAAGACACCCGCCAGCTCGGCAGCCAGGTGGAAACCATGGTGGATGCGATCGTGGCCGGTGACGAGGTGGAGGTCAATGACACCGAGACCTACGACAACGGGGTAAAGGTGGTTCCCACCTACATCCTGGAGCCGATGGTGGTCACCAAGGACACGGTCCAGAAAGAGCTGGTGGACTCGGGCTTTATGTCCGCCTCCGACGCCGGGCTTTGACCCCGTTCTCCACTACTGAAGCGGGTTCGGCATGAGTAACGTCATCCTGAAAATGGACGGCATTGTGAAGGAATTCAGCGGGGTCCGGGCGCTGGACGGCGTTTCGATCGACGTGGAACGCGGCCGCGTGCACGCCATCTGCGGTGAAAACGGCGCCGGAAAATCCACCCTCATGAAGGTGCTCAGCGGCGTGTACCCGCACGGCAGCTTCGACGGGACCATCACCCTGGAGGGCAGCCCGGTCAGCTACGGATCGATCAACGATTCCGAGCGCGACGGTGTGGTGATCATCCACCAGGAACTGGCACTGAGCCCGTTCCTGTCGATTGCCGAGAACATTTTCCTGGGCAACGAGGTGTCCCGCGGCGGGGTGATCGACTGGAACAAAACCAACCTGGAGGCCGCCCGGCTGCTGCAGCGGGTGGGGCTGGCGGAGAACCCGGCCACCAAGATAGTGGAGCTGGGGGTGGGCAAACAGCAGCTGGTGGAGATTGCCAAGGCCTTGTCCAAGGAGGTGAAGATCCTGATCCTGGATGAGCCCACCGCAGCACTGAACGACGACGATTCCGCGCACCTTCTGGGACTGATCCGCCAGCTGAACGAAACCGGCATTACCTCCATCATTATTTCGCACAAGCTCAAGGAGATCCGCTCCATTGCGGATACGGTCACTGTCATCCGGGACGGACGGACCATCGACACCTTCGAGGTCCAGGACACCGAAGAGATCGAAACGCGCATCATCCGCGCGATGGTCGGACGCCCGCTGGACCATCAGTTCCCGCCGCGCGAACCGCAGATCGGCGAGGAGAAGTTCCGGGTGGAGGACTGGACCGTGCACCACCCCATTGATGTGGACCGGCTGGTGGTGGACCGTGCCTTCTTCTCGGTGCGGGCGGGGGAGATCATCGGCTTCGCCGGACTGATGGGGGCAGGCCGGACGGAGCTGGCCATGAGCATCTTCGGCCGGTCCTACGGCTCCGGGATCTCCGGCCGGGTCTACAAGGACGGCGTGGAAATCCGCACCCGCACCGTGGAGGAAGCCATCCGGCACGGCATTGCCTACCTCAGCGAGGACCGCAAGCGGTACGGGCTGAACCTGATTGGCAGCGTCACCGTCAACGTCTCCGCCGCGGCGCTGGGCAAGCTGGCCAGACTGGGCATCATCGACCGGAACCGGGAATACCGGGTGGCGGACGAGTACCGCAAACGCATGAACATCCGCACGCCCAGCGTTTCCTCCCTGGTGGAAAACCTCTCCGGCGGAAACCAGCAGAAGGTGGTGCTGAGCAAATGGATTTACTCCGGCCCGGAAGTACTGATCCTGGATGAACCGACCCGGGGCATCGACGTCGGGGCGAAATTCGAAATCTACGGAATCATCAACGAGCTGGCAGCGCAGGGCAAGGCGGTCATCCTCATTTCCAGCGAACTGCCGGAACTGATCGGACTGGCGGACCGGATCTACACCATCGCCGAGGGCAGGCTGACAGCTGAAATCCCCCGGGCGGACGCGACCCAGGAGGAACTCATGCGCCATATGACCGCGGACCGGAGCCAAGGAGCAGAAACACCGTGACCACCACAACTCCCGAACAGGCCCGGGCGCCGCTGCCGCCGCAGCCCGGCAGGAACGGCAAAAAACGCCGCCGGGTGGACCTGCGGCAGTACGGCATCCTGGGGGCCCTGGCCGTCATCATCCTGCTGTTCCAGATCCTGACCGGCGGGCGGCTGCTGTATCCGGGTAACGTCAGCAACCTCTTCCAGCAGAACGCCTACGTGGTGATCCTGGCCATCGGCATGGTCATGGTGATCATTGCCGGGCACATCGATCTTTCCGTGGGATCCGTGGTGGCCACGGTCGGCGCCATCGCCGCCCTGTCCATGAACAGCTGGGGCCTGCCCTGGTGGGCGGCCGTGACCCTCTCCCTGGTGGTCGGAGCCCTGATCGGTGCCTGGCAGGGGTTCTGGGTGGCGTTTGTGGGGATACCCGCCTTTATTGTCACGCTGGCCGGGATGCTGGTGTTCCGCGGTACCGCACTGATTCTGCTGACCGGCGGAACCATCAGCGGACTGCCGCGTCCGTACACGGCCATCAGTTCCGGCACCCTGCCCTCCACGGGCACACCGGACCTGATGACCCTGGGCATCGGCGCGCTGGCGTGCGTGGCCCTGGTGGTGCAGCAGCTCAAGGGACGGGCGGACCTGCGCCGGCTGGACCTGCCCCGGGAGAGGAACGGCTCCTTCGTCTTCAAGATCGCCCTGGCCGTGATCGCCATCATGTACCTCTGCTACCTGCTGGCCTACAGCCGCGGCATGCCGATCATCGTGGTCATCCTGGCGGTGCTGGTGCTCGCGTACTCCTTTTTGCTGAACCGCACGGTGTTCGGCCGGCACATATACGCCATGGGCGGGAACCTGAATGCCGCGATGATGTCAGGGGTGAAAACCCGGTGGGTGAACTTCCTGGTGTTCGTGAACATGGGCTTCCTCGCCGGGCTGGCTGCGGTGGTGAGCACCGCGCGGGCCGGCGGCGCCGTGGCCTCGGCTGGCGGCGGGTTCGAGCTGGACGCGATTGCCGCGGTGTTCATCGGCGGCGCTTCGGTACAGGGCGGGGTGGGCACGGTGGTGGGGGCGGTGATCGGGGCGCTCGTGATGGGCGTGCTGAACCAGGGCCTGTCCATCCTGTCCGTGGATGCCGCCTGGCAGCAGGTCATCAAGGGCCTGGTGCTGCTGGCTGCGGTCGCCTTCGGGTTCAGTCGGCGGAAGGGTGCGCGGTAGGCGGGAAGATTTAGCCGGAGCGCTTCCACCGGGCCTGCCGCCGGAGCATACTCGGAGGCATCCGATCTGCCACGCGTAAGGAGACCATTATGCCCAGCCAGATGAACCCCTACCTCAGCTTCCGGGACAACGCCCGTGAGGCCATGGACTTCTACCAGAGCGTCTTTGGCGGCACGCTGGAAAGCTCCACATTCGGTGACATGAACATGTCCGATGATCCGGCCGAAGCCAACAAGATCATGCATTCCTCGCTGACCACGGACAGCGGCTTTGTCCTGATGGCCTCGGACACGCCCTCCAGCATGAACCTGGACGAGGGCAGCAGCTATTCCATCTCCCTGAGCGGCGATAACGGAGAGGAACTGCGCGGCTACTGGGATCGGTTGCTTGACGGCGGCCAGATGGACCTGCCGCTGGAAAAGGCGCCGTGGGGAGACCTGTTCGGCATGCTCACCGATCGGTTCGGTACCAGTTGGATGATCAGCATTGAGGGCGAGGACTCCTAGCCGGATTGCGCCGCGGCCCACTCGGCGACCCTGGCGGCGCTTTCCTCCTCGGATAGATCCTCCACCCGGCTCATCACGGACCAGCGCACCCCGAACGGGTCGCGGATGCTGGCGAACCGGTCTCCTGAGACAAAGGTGCGCAGCGGTTCCCGAATGGTGGCCCCGGCTGCTTCTGCCCTGGCCACGGTGTCATCCGCGTTTTCGCAGTACAGGCCCATCGAATAGCAGTCGGCATCACCATCCGGCGCGGGGACCAGACCGTAGTCGGGGTTGGGCTCGCCCAGTTGCAGCCTTCCGGTGCCGAAGTCCAGATCGGCGTGGACCACAATGCCGCCCATCTCGGTGGCATCGATCAACCGGGCGCCAAAGACATCGCGATAGAAACTGATGGCCTCGCGGGCGTCCGGAACGGCGAGGAACGGAGTCAGGGTGGTGACGCCGTGCGGGACGCCGCCGGTGGTGTGCCGGCCGGTGACACCTGAGGTGCTCTGCGGCGTGTTTGCGGGATTGGTGTTGGCTGAAGTAGTCATGCTTAGACGCTAGGGGTCCGGACCTGCATCGGGCTTGAAGATTTGCGACAGTCCGGAATTTTGCGACAGTCCGAAATGAGGCACAGAGGGGGAGGGACGTGGAGGAGCAGTGGCGTGGGACGCTGTATCCCGCCCGGCTGCCCTCCTTCCACCGGCTCCCGGCCCCGGCAGCGCTCGCGGACCGGGTGCGCTGGTTCTGGATCCCGGAATGGCAGCTCGCTCCCGGACGGGTCAGCCGGCAGGAAGTACTGCCCTTTCCTGCCCTGAACCTGGTGGTGCAGCCTGACGGGGTGACGCTGTCCGGGCCTGCCACCCGGCGTTCCTTCCGCGACTTGTCCGGGCGTGGGTGGGCGGTGGGGATGCTGTTGCGTCCGGCCGCGGTGCCGGCGTTCACCGGCGAACCCGGCAGCCTGCGCAACCGCGAAATCCCCGTGGACATGCCCGATCTCCATGCCGCCGTCGTCGCCGCCATGGCCGGGGAGAAGGGGAAGAGCGACGGCGAGGGCCGGCGGGAGGCAACGGCGTGCTCGGCGGGGAGGTGGCTGGAGCGCAGGGTTCCGGTTCCGGATGCCGACGGGGTGCTGGTGAACCGGTTGGAGGAGCTCATCGCCGCCGATGCGTCACTGACGCGGGTGGGGCAGGCGGCGGATCTGTTGGGGGTATCGGTGCGGACGCTGCAGCGGCTGGCCCGGCGCCATGTGGGCCTGCCGCCGCTGGCCATGATCCGGCGCTACCGGCTGCAGGAAGCCGCCGAACGCCTGCGCCTGGAACCAGGCCTGCCCGTCGCGGACATTGCCGCCGAGCTGGGCTACGCCGACCATGCCCACCTGACGGCGGATTTCCGCACCGTCCTGGGCTTCACCCCCAGTGGTTACCGGCGTTCGGCCGTGAAACCGTAGTAGGACCGGATGGTGAACTGAACAGCCCGGCCACCTGCGCCAGCTCCGGGGGAGCGGCGGCGTTCCACGCGGCCCAGGTCTGGACCTGCAGCGAGTGTCCGCCGGCATCCTGAGCGGAAAGCGGCACCCATTTCCAGCCGGGAAAGTTGATGCCGGCCGATGCCTCGGTGGTCAGCGCCGCATCCGCGTCCGCCAGATCCGCAATCAGCAGGCTGTGGTGGCTGAACTTCCGGAACACCCAATGGGCGCGGACGCCTTCCGCCTCGGCGGCGCTGCGCAGTTTCACTTCCTGGATGCGGATTTCCCCTGCGGCGTGCGCCATCACGGTGAGCCCGTCCAGATCAAACAGGCTGAGGACATCCCTCTCATTCATCGGCGAGGAGGGACGGACGGCAGCGCCCAGCGGCTGGGTGAGCAGGTGCTGCCGGTGCATGCCCTCGGCGGGTTCCGTGTGCAGCAGGGCCATATCGATCTGGCCGGCGCGCAGCAGCCGGTTCTGTTCATCGCTGCTGGCCTCGTAGAGGGAGAAGCTCACCGGCAGGCCGGCGGCCTGCACCCGGCCGACGGCGGCCCGGAACCAGTCATGCGGCAGCCCGGGCGGTGCACCCAGCCGGATCAGGGAATGGCCGCTGGCAGCCAGGCGGACAATCTCGGGCGTCCGGTCCACCTGCGCCAGGATGGTGTCGGCATGGGACTTGACCGCCCGGCCGAGCGGAGTCAGTGACACACCGCGGGGGTTGCGCTGCAGTAGTGCCCCGCCCAGTTCCTTTTCCAGGTCGGCCAGCTGCCGGCTCAGTGCGGGCTGGGTCATGTGAAGCTCGACGGCGGCGCCGCTGATGCTGCCCGTTTCCGCGGTGCGCACAAAGTACTTCAGCTGCCGGATGTCCATGCCGGCCAGCCTATGCCTAAAAAGTATGTCGGGGGTCACATTTAGGCATTTGATTTATATGCCGGCGTGGCTGATGGTTCTTATGTGAGCCATGTGACGCGGCTCACGTGGACCGAACTAAGGATTCCCGTTTTTATGACTTCGATATCCGCAAGAACCAGCTACGACGTTGTGGTTGTAGGTGGAGGGGCCGCCG
The DNA here is from genome assembly GCF_059090685.1 of Arthrobacter sp. Y3225209. NCBI lineage: Bacteria > Bacillati > Actinomycetota > Actinomycetes > Micrococcales > Micrococcaceae > Arthrobacter > Arthrobacter sp. Y3225209. The sequence goes on along the minus strand of NZ_JBNHFW010000003.1, from coordinate 107,700 downwards.
GTGTCGCGGCCGCCGTCAGCGCCGCCCGGACAGGGGCCAGCGTGTGCCTCGTGGAGCGCTACGGATTCCTGGGCGGCGCCGCGACCAACAGCTCGGTCCTGGCCTACTGCGGCTTTTTTGACCAGACCCGGGAGCAGGTGGTCCGCGGCATCGGCCAGGACTTCCTGGATGAACTCGAGCGCCAGGAACTGCTGACCCTGGAAACCTCGCCGGCCACCGGCAACACGATTGTGGTCCTGGATATGGAAACCACCAAAACCGTGCTGGACCAGCTGGTCCGGGACGCCGGCGTGGACGTCCTGTTCCACAGCACCCTGGTGGCCGCGGACACCGATAACGAGCGCATCAGTGCCGTGCACATTGCCCACCGCGGCGGCACCCTGCGCCTTTCCGCCAGCGCCTTTGTGGACTGCAGCGGCGACGGCGCACTGCTGGAAGCGGCCGGCGCGGAGTTCCAGCTCTCCCCGGTGGAACGCCGCCAGGCCAGCACCCTGGTGATGCGGGTGGGTGGCGTCGGCGAGGACGCGGACCTCTCCACCGAGGCCATGGACACGGCCTTCGCCGCCTACGGTCAGGCCACCGGCGAAGTGCTGACCCGCAGCAACGGAACCTGCGTGCGGATGCCCCGCTCCCGCGAACTGATGCTGCTGCTGGCGGACGCCTACGTGGACGTGCTGGACGTACACCAGCTCTCCCGCGCCGAACTGGACGGACGGGCCCGGGCCCGCCACTACCTCAACGCGCTCAAGGCAGGTATGCCCGGCTGGTCCGGGGCCTACCTTGCTTCCACGGGTCCGCAGATCGGCATCCGGGAAGCACGCCGGATGCTGGGCAGGGAAAGCGTCAGCGCCGACGACGTACTCTCCGCCCGCCGTCGTCCGGAGGACGGGATTGCCCGCTGCGGCTGGCCGATGGAGGACCATTCCACCCCCGGCGCCACCGAGTACAGCGGCATCAGGGACCGCAAGTGGTACGACATCCCCTACGGCGCGGTGACCAGCGCCAACATCACCAACCTGTGGGGCGCCGGCCGGCTCACCAGCAGCGACAGCCGTTCCTTCGCCTCGCTGCGCGTGATGGGCACGTCCTTCGCCACCGGGCACGCCGCCGGCCTGGCCGCGTCCCTGCACAGCTCCGCCGGCAGCGTGGACCTGCCCAAGCTGCGCGGCCTGCTCCAGGACCAGGGGGCGCTGCTGTGAACCCGGAACGCGGCGCGAAGATCGCGCTCACCGGGGCTGCGGGCAGCCTCGCCGGTGATATCATCCCGCACCTGCTCGACGCCGGATACTCCCTGGTCTGCGTGGACCGGGTGGCGCCCGCGGAGTCCTACGGCCAGGAATGGGTCATCACCGAGGTGACCGAGACTGAAACCCTCGTCGACGCGTTCGCGGGCTGCGCCGCCGTCGTGCATCTGGCCGGCATCCCGCTGGAAGCTGACTGGGACCGGATCCTCACCGCCAATATTGACGGCACGCACTCCGTCCTGGACGCCGCCCACCGGGCCGGGGTGCCGCGCGCCGTGCTGGCCAGTTCCATTCACGCCACCGGATTTACCGCTGTGCCCCGCCCCGGGGAACTGGTTCCGGATGACACCGCGGTGCGGCCCAACACTTTATACGGCGTCTCAAAGGCGGCGGTTGAAGCCCTTGGAAGCTACTATTCGGATCGATACGGCATGGATGTTATCTGCCTTCGCATCGCCTCCCGGTTCGACCGCCCCCGCGATGTCCGAATGCTGAGCACCTGGCTCTCGCCCGACGACGCCGCACGGTTGTTCCGCGCGGCCCTCACCGACTCCGGGCACGGCTTCCGTATTGTCTGGGGGGTGTCCGCGAACACCAGAAGCTACCTCTCCCCGGATGCCGGCAGGGCAATCGGCTATGTCCCACAGGACGACGCCGAGAGCTACGCCAAGGACCTGATCGGCCCGGCCGCGCCCAGCGCCGCCGCGGAAACCGACTGGGACAGACAATTCATCGGCGGCGTTTTCTGCTCACCCCGGCCTCCGCGCCATACCGATATGCACCCCTCCAAATGACCAGGAATCAGAACATGACACCAGCCCCACCCGCGGTGAATTACGCGTTCGAGGTCGACGCGGTCCACAAAGTCTTCTCCGGATCGCAGAACGTGTATGCCCTCGAAGATATCAACCTCAAGCTGAAGGAGGGCTCCTTCACCTGCATCGTCGGACCCTCCGGCTGCGGCAAATCCACCCTGCTGCGGATCCTGGGCGAACTCGAAACCGCCACTGCCGGCACGGTTACCCGCAACGTCACCGCAGACAAGGTGCCCGCCTCCGCTTTCGTCTTCCAGGAACACGGAGTGTTCCCCTGGTTCACCGTGCTGCAGAACGTGGCCTTCGGCGAGCACATGGCCGGTGTGGGCAAACGCGAGCGGCTCGAACACGCCCGGCACTGGATTGCCGAGGCGGGCCTGTCCGGCTTCGAGGACAGCTACCCCCACCAGCTCTCCGGCGGCATGCGGCAGCGCATTGCCATTGCCCGCGCCTTCGCCACCGGCTCCCCGGCCCTGCTGATGGACGAGCCGCTGGGCGCCCTGGACGCACAGACCCGCATGCTGATGCAGGAACAGCTGGTCCGGCTCTGGGAACTCGAACGCAAGACGGTGGTCCTGGTCACCCACTCCATTGAGGAGGCACTGCTGCTCGGGGACCAGATTGTGATGATGTCCGCCCGCCCGGGCCGCATCAAGGAAATCATCGACGTGCCCTTCGGCCGCCCCCGCAGCATGGAAATCGAAGGCACCAGCGAGTTCGGCTCCATGAAGCAGGGGATCTGGGATTCGCTCCGCGACGAGGTACAAGCATCTTTGAGGTTCTCCTAATGACTAACACGACTGCCGACCGCACCGCCGCGAAGGCCAATCAGCCCGAGCTGGACGCCGCCATCCGCCGCGAATACCGCCAGGGTGTCCGGCTGCGCTACCGCGACGTCCTGCTCTCCACGCTCACCCCGGTCCTGCTTCTGGCCCTCTGGGAAGTCGCTGCCCGGACCGGGGCCCTGGACGCCCGGCTGTTCACCCCGCCGAGCCTGATCGCCCAGCAGGCGTGGAACATGCTGCTCAGCGGGGAACTGTGGACCCACACCTCGGCCACCATTGCCCGGCTGATGGCCGGTTTCCTGCTCGGCGCCGTCGCCGGGATCCTGGCCGGGCTGCTGATGGGGGTCTGGCGGCCGCTGCGCGCAGCGCTCGGGCCCACCTTCACGGCGCTGTATGCGCTGCCGAAAATCGCCATTGTCCCGCTGCTGCTGCTGATCTTCGGGCTGACCGAAACCCCCAAGGTCCTCTCCGTGGCCATCTCCGTGTTCTTCGTAATGCAGATCAACACCCTGGCCGGCATTGTCCAGATTGACAGCCGCGTGCTGGAAGCGGCCCGCGCCTACAAGGCCAGCGGACTGAAACTCTTCCGCTACGTGCTGCTGCCCGGCGCCACACCGGCCATCATGACCGGCCTGCGCGTCGCCGCCGGTATGTCGGTGATTGTGATTACCGCCGTCGAATTCGTCGCGTCCAACAACGGCCTCGGCTACCTGATCTGGAACTCCTGGCAGTTGTTCCAGCCCAGCAAAATGTACGTCGGCCTGATTGTGGTGTCCCTGGTGGGCGCCGGCGTCACCGCACTGATCATCCTCCTCGAACGGGCGGCCCTGCCCTGGAAATACAAATCCGGATCCAAGAAGAAAGATCGAAAATGAAAAAACACCTGAAGGTCCTGGCAGCAACGGTGCTGGCCGGACTTGCCCTCTCCGCCTGCGGGGGAGACACCAGCGCCTCCTCCGAAGGTGACTCGCAGGAAAACGCGACGGTGAAGGTCGGCATTGTGCAGCTGCCCATCTTCGCGCCCATCTACGTGGCTGACGCCAAGGGCTACTTTGACGAAGCCGGCCTGGACGTACAGCTGGAAACCGTGAAGTCCGGCCAGGACGCGGTGCCGCTGGCCTCCAGCGGAAAGCTCGACGTCGTTGCCGCCGGGTTCTCCGCCGGCATGTTCAGCGCCATCGAAACCGGCCTGGACATCAAGGTGGTGGCGTCCATGGGCGTCAGCGACGGCGACACTGAGAAGAGCCCCACGGACCTGGTGGTCTCCAAGGCCAAGGTGGACTCCGGCGAGATCACTGACATTGCCGGACTGAAGGGCAAAAAGATCGGCGCTGCAGGCGGTGCCGGCGGTACCGGTGCCTTCCTGCTGAGCCTGGCGCTGGAAGAAGCCGGGCTGAGCATCAACGACGTGGAAATTGTGAACCTGGGCAACCCGGACATGCCGACGGCGCTGGCCAACGGCAGCCTGGACGCAGGCCTGATCTCCGCACCGTTCTCCACCATGGCCATCGAAGACGGCACCGGCGTGTCCATGGCCGTGCCGCCGGCCGGCACCTCGGGCACCGGCATGCTCTACGGCGGGCAGTTCGCAGACGGTGAGAACGCCCAGAAGTTCTTCGACGCCGTGGCCCGTGCCGCCAAGGACCTGCAGGGCGAGGACCGCTACTCGGATGAGAACCTGAAGATCATCGGCGAGGCCACCGGCCAGAGCGTGGAGGAACTGAAGTCGGTTCCGCTCTACACCTGGTTGCCGAATATCGAACCGCTGCCGGAGCAGCTCGAGGGCATGGAAGCGGTCTGGATGGAATCCGGTGCCATTGAGTACAAGGACGCCATTGACCAGGATTCCTACATCGACGCCTCCTTCTCGGAGAAGACGCCGTAATTTCGGTTGAGGCAGAACGGCAGCGGCACCCCGGGAAACCGGGGTGCCGCTGTTTTTGTTGCAGGGGAAATGCTCCCGGGCTACGTCCGCAGCAGGTACACCGCGAGGAGGGCGGCCGCCGTCGTCAGGGTAAGCCGGAGCAGGAAGTAGGCCTGCGGATAGCTGCGTGCCAGGCGCAGCCACACTCCCGGCTGGCCGGCCGGCCAGGACCGGGATTCACACCGGATCACGGTCAGCGTGAAAATGACGGCCCCGCCCACACCGCACAGGGTGGTCAGGGCGCCCACCAGGTCCGCGTTGGCGCTCAGCCCGCCCGCCAGCAGCACACCCACAGCCAGCCCCAGCGAGCTGCCGCGGCCCACGAAATCCAGATAGCGCGCCATGCCGGGCAGGAAGGCATCCCGGAAACGGTGTGGAACCCCGCCCCGCAGCAGCCGCAGCCCCGCGGCCCGGCGCAGCTTCTCAGTGGCGGCCAGCTCCCCGGGAGTGCGCGCGGCGGCGACGGCAACGGCCAGCCCGGTGAGCTCATCCCCGGCGGACGGCTGCAGGCCCGGGGCCAGCGAGGGCCGGTTCAGCAGCTGCAGCAGTGCTTCCTGGGAGGCTGCACGTGCGGCCGGGGAGGGGCGCGCCTGCAGTGAGCGGCGCAGGCGGCGGAGGTAGCCTGACTCCTGCCGGTTGGCGGCGTGTTCCATCTCCGGGTCCTGCAGCCGGTCTTCCACCAGTTGCAGGTAGCGGTCCTGGAACTCCGGCAGCCCGGCGTAGTCCCAGCAGGCCCGGGCCAGGATCCAGATCCCGAAACCGGCGGTCACCAGAGCTGCTGCCTGCAGCACGGTCCAAAAACCTATCCCCAGCACGTTCCCCGGCCCCCGTTTCCACCTGGCCCGCAGCGGTTGCGGCCGGAAGAAATCCTTTCACAGGGGCCGAAGTGTTACGCGGCCGGCTACCGGGTGACTGCTTCGTCCTGATCCAGCAGGGCCAGTTCATCGCGGGTGGGCAGGCCCTCCCAGTCGCCGGAGGCAAGGCAGGCAAACGCCCCGGTTTTGGCCGCCGTCGCCAGCCGTTCGGCCGGGGGCCGCCCGTTCATCAGCTCGGCCAGATACCCGGCAACAAAGGCATCCCCGGCACCCACCGTGTCCACCGGGGTAATAGGCACCGGCGGCTGCACCAGGACCTGCCCGTCGATGTACGCCACCGCGCCCTTGCTGCCGAGCTTGATCACCGCCTGCGCGGGCCCGAGCTTGGCCAGCCGGCGGGCGAGTTCGGCCGGGGCATCGTGTTCCCCCAGTGCCAGCGCCGCTTCCTCGTCACCGCCAAACACAATGTCGGTGAGCGGAATCAGTTCACGGTAGCTGTGCGAGGCCTCCTCCGCGCTCCACAGCTTGGCCCGGTAGTTCAGGTCAAAGGACACGGTGACTCCCGCGGCCCGGGCCGTGTCGATGCAGTACCGGATGGTCCGCGCCGCGGAGTCCGAGAGGGCAGGGGTGATGCCGCTGACGTGCAGCACGGCAGCGCCGGCAATCAGCGTGGCATCCACGTCTTCGGGGGAGAGCCGGGAGCCGGCGCTGCCGGCACGGTAATAGTTCACCTTCTGTGTGGAGGCCGTCCGGCGTTCCTTCAGCATCAGTCCGGTGGGCGCTTCCGGATCCTCAACACTGCAGACCGTGATCCCTTCGGCTCGGATTTCGCGCCGGACCAGCCGGCCCAGGGAATCGGCGCCGGTGCGGCCGCACCATACCGCGTGGCCGCCGAGGCGCTGCACTCCGATGGCGACGTTGGACTCGGAACCGCCGATGCCCAGGTCCATGGAGGGCACATGGGCCAGCGGTCCCGGATGTCCGGCGGTCAGCAGGGCCATGGTTTCCCCGACGGTCAGCAGGTACGGCTGCGGCAGCCCGGTCACAGTGCAGCCGCCGCTTCATCGACGACGTCCCGCAGGCGGGCGGCACGTTCGGCCAGGCGGCGCAGGTCCCCGCCGTCGAACGCGTCGCCGAGCAGCGGTCCGCCCAGGCTGACGGCCGCGGCTCCGGCCCGTATCCAGTCCGCCGCGTCCTGGATTCCGACGCCGCCGGAGGGAACCACCTGGATGTCGGGGAAGGGGCCGCGCAGCACCGAGACATAGCCGGAACCCACCACCGAGGCGGGGAAAACCTTCACCGCGGACGCCCCGGCGGACCACCCCGTGTACAGCTCGGTGGGGGTGAGGCCGCCGGGATAGACCGCGACGCCGCGCTGCACCGCAGCGTCAATCACGGCGGTGTCGGTGCAGGGGGTGACCAGGTAGGCGGCACCGGCGTCGATAGCCTGCACTGCGTCATCAACGTTCGTCACTGTGCCCACCCCGAATTCCGCACTGTCGCCGAACCGGTCCCGCAGGCGCGGCAGTTCCGCGAAGACCCCCGGGGTGCTCAGCGTCAGTTCAATGCTCAGCACCCCGCCCTTGATCAGGGCCTCGACCACCGGGGCATAGTCGGTGGCATGCGCGGCGCGCATCACGGCGATGGTCCGGGTGCGCTGCAGCAGAGGGGAAGCGGGGATGCGCCGCGTGGCGGCCGGAGCGTCTTCGGTGGAGTACACGGCAGGTCCTTCGTCTCGTGGTGCACGGTGGCGGTCACCCGCCGGTGAGGAGCGTGGTACGTCAGCGGCCAAGCCAGCCGCCGTCGACGGGCAGCCGGGATGCGCTAGAGAATACCCCGTTGACGGTCCGGATTGTCCGGGAGCGCGCGTGCGTGTTGTGGGTTGCGTGGAAGAACCCGCCACCTCGGGAATCACGCGAGCCAATAATCACGATTCGGCATAGGAATCAGCGACTCATTTCAGCTGCCAAAGAATGTCGGTGCGCCACTGTATTTTGTTGTGCACGGCCACGGGCGGATTTTTAGTATCCGAATCCCCGCACCTTTCACCATTAGAGGCCTTATCCTGCAACCCCTGGAGATTTCCTGTTATGACAGCTGCGGCCACCCCATTGGCGCCCGGTTACACCGTCTGGATCCCCGGCGCGGAGTGGCCGCGGGTGCGGGCCGGATTCGAGTCCATGAACACTGAGGATCCGGATGGTCCGGGCCTGCGGCTTCCGGCCGATCCCTGGCCTGCCGCGGTTGACGTCGCTGAGAACGGGGACGTCTCGTACTCCGGCAGCGGTACCGTGGACGCGGACGTCGTCGTTGGCGAATCCACCGGGTATGACGTGTTCGGTGAGACCGGGTGGACAGTGCAGAAGTTTGTTTTATTTGTCCTCTCCCGCGACCATCTGAATTGTGAGATCGCAGGCAGGAAATCACCCACCCTGGCTGTATTGGCGGGGTATTGGCGCACTCCCATGCTGGTGGAAAACCGGCACGGAAATATGCTCCTGGCCTCCTTTATTGCCGTGGATGGAAATGTCACGGTTGCGGAGTGCACGGGTGGCGCTGAGCCGTTGGCCACGGTGCGGAAAACCTTTTTTGCCCAGGGCTTGGACGCGGCACTGGAGTTGCCCGGCGTCGTCCTGCGCAAGGCCGGAGAGCCGGCCCTGCCAACGGTTGAAGGGGTGGCCGCCAGCCGGCAGACTCTGCTGCGGGACTGGGTTACTGCCCATGACCTCGGGCGGCTGGCCCTCCCCAAGGGCGCAGAGCTATCCCCGCGGGACCTGCAGTTCCCGTACCGGGACGACATTGATCCGGACCGCCCGGTGGTGGCCTATGCGCGCAGTTCCACGCACCGATATGAACTGCTGCATCCGGTGACGGAGGAGCTGGGGCCGCTGGAGCTGCTCTGCGCCAGGGACGGCGTGCTGCAGCACTACGCTGATCCGGATACCGGCGCTGAGCGGGGACGGGGTGCGCTCGGGCCCGACTGGGCGGAGTGGATTATGGCGGATTCGGTTCCTGAGGGACTGCGGACCGCAAGGCAGCCCTGGGAGGGCAACAGCACCGAAGCCCGGCTTTACCGGCTGGAACACAACATTGTGGACTTTGCCGAGCATGAGACGTCCACCGCCCAGTTCAGTACCGCCCTGGAACTGGAAACCTGGCTGAAGCATGCCCTGGGCAACCATGCCGCACCGCTGGCCGTCCACGTCCTGGACGACGTCGCTCTGATGCTGAAGGCGGAGATGACGCCGCTCTATCAGGAGCACACCTACGAGCGTTCCGCCGGCAAGGTGCTGAAAATCCGGACTTCCGAGAAGTTCTTTTACCCCTGGGCCGGCGCCGCGGACTGGACGAGCCCGGACCGCAGCGGCCATCCCTATCAACCGTTACTGGAGACGGTGATGGACGGCGGGGAACTGGAATCCTTCCTCGCCGTGAACTGCCTGGATTTGAACAATCTGGATCCCTATCTGCTGCCCGCCGGCACCCCGGTCCACCTGAATTCCTGGTTCCTGCTCAGCGTGGGGGAGTCCCGGACCTGCATCCTCTTCCCTGCCGCCGGCACCATGCTCAACGTCAGTACCGACCATGACGGCGCATCCGGCCGGATTGTCGCCCGGGAGTACTTCAGCCGGCGCCGGGAGCTGGATCGGGAACGGGACTTCGCCGCCCAATGGGCCGACTGGCTGGACGAGGAACACCAGCTCACCCATGAGGAGGTCCGGCGGGGACTTCAGACACTGGACCGGATGATCAAGGAGAACAGCAAATGATCGGCACCAAGGACGACACCACCTCCGGCACCGGAACCCTCGAAGACTTCGGGTCCGTGCGCTGCCTATGGGATGACTCGGTCTGCGTGGACCCGCCCACCCACTTTGTGGCACAGGAATGGGCGGACGGCACCGATGCCGAGGTGTTCTGCGTCCGGCACTACGTCCTGACCCTGGCCCGGCTCTGCCAGCTGCACCTGCCGGACTGCGAGGGTGATTTCGCCGGGCACGTGGCCAGCCACGGGGAGCTCTAAACCGGGCGGCTTCCGCCACCTAGGACGCGGGTAGGAAGCATCTTTTTCCCGGCCGCGGCGCTGCCGCTCCTCTCCGAGATCCGGTTGGCGTGGCGCTGCGCATAAACTGAGGGCTCCTAACTTTTGCCCCGAACCTGGGAGAACTCTCCGCATGATCAGCACGCCCATCACCGAATCCCTGGTCCGCGGCGCCGCGGAATACAAAACCACCGTCCGCGGACTGCGCCCGCACCGGCTGCCCGCGAAGGTGCGCACGCGCTTCCCGGACCCGCAGCTGCTCATGGTCGAGGCCCAGCCCTCCGGCGTCCGGCTGGTCTTTACGACGACGGCGCAGCAGTTGGAACTGGTCCTGCATTCCACGCGGGTGGTCTACCTCGGGGCGGACCGGCCGCGCGGCCATGTGGACCTGATGGTCGGCGGTGAGCTGCTGCACAGCGACGAACTCACCGGCGGCTCCTACACCGAGGTGAACATGTCCACCGGAGCCAGCCGGCAGGTGGACGGGGAGTCGCATGTGAGTGTGTTCCCCGGGCTGCCCGTGGGCGGCAAACGGGTGGAGATCTGGCTGCCGCACAACGAATCGGTGGAACTGGTCGAGCTGCGCTCGGATACGCCGGTGGAGCCGGTCGCCTCGGACCGGCCGGTGTGGCTGCACCACGGCAGTTCGGTGAGCCACGGCTCCAATGCGGCGACGCCGTCGGGCATCTGGCCTGCCGTGGCGGCCCGGATCGGCGGCGTGGAGCTGACGAACCTCGGCCTGGGCGGCAGTGCCCTGGTGGACCCGTTCACCGCGCAGGTCATGCGGGATACGCCTGCGGACCTGATCAGCGTGAAGCTGGGCATCAACATGGTGAACCTCGACGGGATGCGGCTGCGGACCTTCGTGCCGGCGGTGCACGGCTTCCTGGACACCATCCGGCAGGGGCATCCGGAGACCCCGCTGTTGCTGATTTCGCCGATTTTCTGCGGTATCCACGAGGACACTCCGGGTCCCGGGGCGTTCGATCCGGCGTCCTTCGGCACGGAGCAGGTGAAGTTCATTGCCACCGGTGATCCGGCCGGAGTGGCGGCCGGCCAATTGACCCTGCGGGTCATCCGCGAGGCGCTGGCATCGCTGGTGGCACGCCGCGCTGAGGATCCTAACCTGTATTACCTGGACGGACTGGATCTGTACGGGGAAGCGGACGCCCAGGAGCATCCGCTGCCCGACGCGCTGCATCCGGATACCGCCACGCACCAGATCATCGGGGAGCGGTTTGCGAAGTATGCGTTTGCGGGGGCGGGGCCCTTCGCGGGCGGCCGGCACCTCGACCAAGGGTGATCCGGCAGCCCGCGATGCCCGGCTAGTGGATGACGGCGGAGAGGAACTGTTGGGTCCGTTCCATCTGCGGTGACCCGACCACAGAGGCGGCGGGGCCTTCCTCCACGATGGTGCCGTCCGCCATAAAGATGATCCGGTCGGCCACTTCCCGGGCAAAACCAATTTCGTGGGTAACCACCATCATGGTGCGGCCGGACTTGGCAAGCTGCCTCATCACGTCCAGCACTTCGCCCACCAACTCAGGGTCCAGTGCCGAGGTGGGCTCATCGAAGAGCATCAGCTCCGGATCCATTGCCAGGGCACGGGCAATGGCCACACGTTGTTGCTGCCCACCTGAAAGCTGGACGGGGTAACGATCGCCGAAGGCTTCCATTCCCACCCGTTCCAAGAGGTCCCGTGCCGTCTGCCTGGCAGCGTCCGGTGTGATCCCCTTGACCTTTACCGGGGCCTCCATGATGTTCTCCAGCACGGTCATGTGCGGAAATAGGTTGAATTTCTGGAACACCATGCCGATCTCGCGGCGCTGCCGTGCCTTCTGCCGTTCCGTCAGGTCAAACCAGCGTCCGTTCTTCGGCCGGACACCAATGTATTCATCCTTGAAGTTGATAGATCCGGAATCGATGGTTTCCAGCTGGTTGATACAGCGCAGGACCGTGGACTTGCCGGATCCGGAGGGGCCCAGGAGGCACACCACTTCCCCGGGGTAGATCTCCAGATCGATTCCCTGCAATACCTGGTTGCTGCCGAACGCCTTCCGGACCTGATGCATCGTCAGCAGCGGCTCTCGGGCAGCAGCCTCCGTTGTCTGGGTCTGATTCATCGCCGTGCTCCTCTGGACATCCGCTTTTCAAGAAATTTCTGCGCTACTGACAGGACTGTCACGATCACCAGGTACCAGAAGGTGGCGACTGCGAGAAGCTCCAGGGTCTTGTAGCTGATGGCGCCAATATCGTTGGCCACTGTCATGAGTTCGCCACCGGCGATGACCGAGACGAGGGCGCTGGCCTTCAGCAGGGAAATCAGCTGGTTTCCGGTGGGCGGGATGATCATCCGCAAAGCCTGCGGCAGCACAATGCGCATCATGATGCGCGGTCCGGACATGCCAAGAGCCTTGGCGGCTTCCTCCTGTCCCTGGTCCACACCCTGCAGGCCGCCGCGGACCACCTCGGCCATGTAGGCGGCTTCGTGCAGTGACAACGCCAGGATGGACGCGACGAAGACGGTGATGACCGAGTTGGTGGGCACATCGAAGAACATGACGTCGGTGAACGGTATGCCCACCCCAAGGTTCGGAAAGAGCAGGGCGAAGTTGCCCCAGATGAGTATCTGCACCAGCAGGGGCACACCCCGGAAGAACCAGATGTACAGATTCGCCAGTCCGTTCATCAGCCGGTTGTTGGAGATCCGGGCACAGGCGATGATAACCCCCAGCACTGTGCCGATGAGCATGGACACAATGGTGAGCTGGAAGGTCCGCAGGAGGCCCTCGAGGATCATTTCGTTGGTGATGTTGGAAAGTACCGTGCCGAAATCCAGGTTCGGATTCACCAGGATGAGGGACACGATCCAGGCCAGGATGATGAGTCCGACGGCGGCAGCAACCCACTGCGCGGGGTTGCGGACCGGGACGTAGTCGGAGCGGGGCGGAACAGCCGTACCGGGCCGCCCGGTGATGGTTGAAGCGTTCACGGGACCCCTACTTGCCTTCACCCTGCAGCGGATTGACAACGATGTCCGCTGAATCCATGGCGTAATCCTGCGCCGAGTAGCGTTCCAGCACTTCGCCGTACTTACCCGAATCGGCCATTTCCACCAGCGTTGCCCGGACGATGTCCGCCAGCTCCGCCTCATCCTTGTGGGTGCAGATGGTCATCACGGATTCATCAATCGGCACATCGACAAAATCGAACGTGCTGCCGTTGTTCGCGGTTTCAGCGTTGTGTTTCAGCTGGATGCCGATACCAACGAAGGCTTCAATGTTGGCGGACTGGAGCTGCAGCAGGCCGTCAGTGCTTTTGTCGTAGAGTTTCACCTCCATGGGTTCCAGCCCGCCCCCTTTGCACACGGTCTCCTGGAATGTTTCCAGGGCCACGTGGCTGTTGCCGCCCCGGACAATTCCCACGGACCGGCCACAAAGATCCTCGCTCTTCTGGATGTTTGAAGGGTTGCCCTCAAGGACTATCGGCGAGCTGGTGGTCTTAAGGTACGGAACCATGTTCACGCTGGCTTCCCGCTCCGCGGTATCCGTCATGGCGCTCCAGGTCAGGTCCACTTTGTCTGACTGCAGGGCAATGATTTGCGCGGCCATGGGAGATTCAACGAATTCGACCTCCACGCCAAGGATTCCCGCCATTTCATCGGCAAGCTCGGGAATGAGCCCTTCCACCTCTTTGCCCGGCTTCTGGGTGAGCGGGGTAGTGGAGGTGACGGTACCGATACGCAGGACGCCGCGGTCCTTGATGGCGTCCGGCAACCGGTCATGGAGTTCCTGGACCTGCTGGCTCGTCTCCGGTTTATCCGCTGCCTCACTGGTGCTGCTTCCGCAACCTGCCAGGGAGAGGGTGATGAGGGCGGCGGAGGCCAGTGCTGCGGGCTTCCACGCGGATGTCCCACGAAGATTTTTAGGCGAAGAAAACACAGGGTCCTCGTATTCCGTGTGCCCAGGGGCACGCCATAATTCTGCTTGGTAAAAAAAGGTTTTGTCATGCAGAATGGTGGCACTGGCAAAGTGTGTGAGTCAAGTCACAGCAACGAGTACCCAGCGGCGCCCGCCGCCGTTCCGCTGAATGATCGAAGCGGTTCAAGGCCACGAACTACGGAAATAGAGTCCGGAGGGCCGGCTGATAAGCGCGGCCGCGCTCCGGAGGAGGACTGGGATGAGAACAAATTTGCTAGACGGTGTCAGGGTTTTGGACCTGACCAATGTGCTGTCCGGGCCGTTTGCCGGCTACCAGCTGGCGCTCATGGGCGCCGAAGTCCTCAAGGTCGAGGCAACCCGCGGGGGAGACCTTGCCCGGAAGCTGGGGGCGTCCGCAGACCTCAGTGCCCGCCATCTGGGAATCTCCTTCCTCGCGCAGAACAGCTCCAAGCAGTCGCTGACCCTGAACCTCAAATCCGAGCAGGGCCGGCAGGTCTTCCGGCAGTTGGTGGAAACCCACGACGTGGTGTTGGAAAACTTCCGTCCCGGGGTGATGGACCGCCTGGGCTTTGGCTGGGAGGCCCTGCAGGAGATCAATCCGGGCATTGTCTACTGCGCCATTTCGGGATTCGGGCAGAGCGGACCGCTGCGGGACCGGCCGGCCTATGACCAGATCATTCAGGGGATGTCCGGCCTGATGTCCGTGACCGGTGACCGGGAGACCGCGCCCCTGCGGGTGGGAGCTCCCATCGCCGACACCGTGGGCGGATTTGCCGCCGCCTTCGCCATCGCGTCGGCCCTGGTGCGTCGCGGGCGAACCGGGCAGGGCGCTTTCCTGGACGTGTCCATGCTGGAAGCAACGCTCACCGCCATGGGCTGGGTGGCCTCGGACTACCTGGTGGGCGGCAGCGAACCGGTGCCGATGGGCAACGAAAACCGGACGGCCGCGCCGTCGGGCACCTTTGCCACAGCCGACGGCGACTTCAACATCGCGGCCAACAAGCAGGAACAGTTCGAAGAACTGTGCCGGGTGATCGGCCGCCCCGAGCTCATCGGGGACCCGCGCTTCGCTGAACGGGAATCCCGCAAAACCAACCGCCTGGCACTGAAGGCGGAAATCGAGGCCGTCCTCACCACCCGCCCCAGCGCCCACTGGGACAAGGAATTCGCTGCTTCCGGTATCCCCGGTGCCCCCGTCATGGACGTGGCAACCGTCTTGGACTCCGAACAGATTGTGGAACGGAGTCTGGTCTCGACCTTGAGGATCGACGCCGCAGCCGGCATTACCGGCACCGGCGTGGGACCCGAGGGGGACATCCGGCTGCTCGGCGCCCCCACGCACGTGGACGGCTCACCGGTGGGTCCTGACGCGCCGCCGCCGCTGCTCGGTGAACACACCGAGCAGGTGCTGGCCGGCCTCGGGTACAGCCCGGACGACATAGCTGCAATGCGCAACGAGGGAGTCATCTAATGGAAAGCTCAACCTGGTGGAAGACCTCCATCTCGGACATCTCGCCCGGCGTGATCCGCTTCCACGGCTACCCGGTGGAACAGCTGATCGCCTCCGCCGACGTCGGCATGGCCACCATGGCGTGGCTGATGACCCGGGGTGAGCTGCCCGGCGTGCCGCAGGCCCGGCTGCTGGAACGTGCCCTGGTGGCCGGGGTGGACCACGGACCGCAGGCGCCCTCCATCGGCATTGCCCGCATGGCCATGACCTGCGGCGTCGGCATCAACAACGCCATGGCCTCGGCCACCAACGTGCTGGGGGACGTGCACGGCGGAGCGGGCCAGGAACTGATGGAAATCTTCGAACGGATCCGGCAGGATCCGCGTCCGGTGCCGGATGCGGTGGCCGCCGAAATTGCCCGGCTGCGGGCGGAGAACAAGTATGTTCCCGGCTTCGGGCACCGTTTCCACCCCGTGGACCCTCGCAGGGCTCCGTTGGTGGCCGCGGTGGAAGAGGCGCGGGACCAGGGCGTGGTGGAAGGCCGCGTGCTGGAAATTGCGCTGGAGATTGAACGGCAGATCAACGAGGGCCGCCAGCGTCCCATCCCCATGAACATCGACGGCGCCACGGCCATCATCTACGCGGAGCTGGGGTTTGCGCCGGTCCTGGGCCGGGGGCTGTTCATTCTCTCCCGTTCCATCGGAGCGTTGGCCCACGCCTGGGAGGAATCCAACTCCGGACAACGCAACAAGGGCCCGGAACACCGAACGATCCTTCCGGACTACGTGGGGCCCGCCCCCCGCGACGTCCCCTGATCCCGCCCTGCCGGTTACACACAAAGGATTACCCCCATGCTGACCACGTCCTCCACCGCCTCAACCGGGACCCTGGACCTCTCCACCGGCCCCGTGCGCTACGTGGATATCACTACGGTGCCGGGCGTGGAGGGCCTGCCGCTCAGCCTGAAAATCCTGCTGGAAAACGTGCTCCGGCACGGGGCCGGGCCGGAGGCGGTGGCGGCGCTTATGCACTCCCCGTCAGCGGGAGAAGGCCGGCAGGTCCCGTTCCATCCGGCCCGGGTGGTCATGCAGGACATGGCCGGCGCCCCCGTCATCCATGATCTGGTCACGCTGCGGGAGGCCGTCGCCCGGCACGGCGGGGACCCGGCAGGGGTCAAGCCGCTGATCCCCGCGGAGCTGGTGGTGGACCACTCGGTGATCGTGGACAGCTCCGGCAACCGCTCCTCGTTCCGGCGCAACGCTGAACGGGAGTTTGAGCGTAATGAGGAACGCTTCCGGTTCCTGCGCTGGGCCCAGGACGCCTTCGACGGACTCAAAGTGGTTCCGCCGGGACGCGGCATCATTCACCAGGTCAACATTGAACACCTGACCCGCGGGGTGATGACCACCGATGCGGACGGCGAACGGATCGCCTACCCGGACTCCTGCATCGGCACGGACAGCCACACCACCATGGTCAACGGCCTCGGCGTCCTGGGCTGGGGCGTGGGCGGCATCGAAGCCGTCTCCGCACTGTTGGGCCACCCGCTGTCCATGCTGGTTCCCCCGGTGGTGGGAGTGGAATTCACCGGCAGCCTCCGGCCGGGAACCACCGCAACGGATCTGGTCCTGCGCATCACCGAACTGCTGCGCGGACACGGGGTGGTGGGCAAGATCGTGGAGTTCCACGGCGCCGGCCTGGCCGACATCCCGGTGGCGGACCGGGCCACCATCGCCAACATGTCGCCCGAGTTCGGCTCCACCGCAGCAATGTTCCCCGTGGACGCCAAGACCGTGGAGTACTACACGCTCACCGGCCGCCCCCGGGAACAGGTGGAACTGATCGAGGCCTACGCCCGGGCACAGGGAATGTGGAGCGACGGCGGGAGCTCACCGGCGCACTACAGCGAGTCACTGCGGCTGGACCTGTCCGAAGTGGTTCCCTCGATAGCCGGCCCCTACCGGCCGCAGGACCGGATATCCCTGGACGCGGCCCATGACCGCTTCCGGGGAGACCTGGTTGCGCTGCTCGACCGGGACAGCGAGGGGGACAGCGACGGCAGCACGGGCAGCCGCGGCAGCACCGCCGACGGCGTGGACGTGACAGTCAACGGGGCCAATGTCCGCCTGCGGCACGGGGCGCTGGCCATTGCCGCCATCACCAGCTGCACCAACACCTCCAATCCGCACGTGATGATGACGGCGGCGCTGCTGGCCCGCAACGCCGTCCGGCACGGATTGCGCGTCCCGCCCTGGGTTAAGACGTCGCTGGCACCGGGCTCGCAGGTGGTGACCCGCTACCTGGAGCAGGCTGGACTGATGCCGGACCTGGAAACGCTGGGCTTCCATGTGGTGGGCTACGGCTGCACCACCTGCATGGGAAATTCCGGCCCCCTGGCGGATCCGGTCTCCGACGCCGCGCAGGACGTGGTCCTCACCTCGGTGCTGTCCGGAAACCGGAACTTCGAGGGCCGCATCAGTCCCGATGTCCGCATGAACTACCTTGCCTCCCCGCCCCTGGTCATCAGCTACGCCCTGGCCGGAACCATGGACATTGACCTGCACCGGGACCCGCTGGGACAGGACAGGGACGGCAGGGCAATCCATCTCGCCGACCTCTGGCCAAGCCCGCAGGAAGTGGAGGAGGAACTCGCCCGGGCGGTCACCGGCGCCCTGTACCGCGACACCTACGCTGAGGCCTTCGCCGGCACTGCACAGTGGGAGGGCATGGCTATCCCTGCCGGCCCATCCTATGAATTCGGCGAGTCCACCTACATGCGCCCCTCCCCGTTCCTGGACGGTGCCGGCCTGCAGCCGGAGCCGGTGGCTGATTTGGCCGGAGCCCGGGTGCTGCTGAAACTGGGCGACTCCGTGACCACGGACCACATCAGCCCGGTAGGGCACATCCGGGCCGACAGCCCGGCGGGGCAGTACCTGCTCGCGCAGGGCGTGCCGCGCCGGGACTTCAACACCTATGGTTCCCGCCGCGGCAACCACGACGTCATGGTGCGCGGTACCTTCGCCAATGTGCGCCTGCGAAACGAGCTGGCCAACGGGCGGAGCGGGGGATTCACGCAGTTCCTGCCCTCGGGGGAGGAAATGACGGTCTTCGACGCCGCAGAAGGCTACCGCCGCCAGGGCGTCCCGCTGCTGGTGCTGGGCGGCAGGGAATACGGCAGCGGTTCAGCCCGCGACTACGCCGCCAAAGGTACCTATCTGCTGGGCGTCCGGGCCGTGCTCGCCGAGTCCTTTGAGCGCATCCACCGCTCCAACCTCGTAGGCATGGGGGTCATCCCCCTACAGTTCCGCTCTGGCGACAGTGCCGAGGTCCGTGGACTGGACGGGACCGAGGAGTACAGCGTGTCCGGTCTGTCCGGGTTTAGCGACGGCGGATGGCCGCGCACCGCAGGTGTGGAAGCCCGGCGCCGGGACGGCACCCGCGTGATGTTCGACGTCGATATCCGCGTGGACACGGCCACTGAAGCGGGCTACATCCGCCACGGCGGGATCCTGCCGTTCGCCTTCCGTGCAGGATTGGCCGCATGAGCGGGATT
The DNA here is from genome assembly GCF_059090685.1 of Arthrobacter sp. Y3225209. NCBI lineage: Bacteria > Bacillati > Actinomycetota > Actinomycetes > Micrococcales > Micrococcaceae > Arthrobacter > Arthrobacter sp. Y3225209. The sequence continues at coordinate 89,131 of NZ_JBNHFW010000003.1, read as the reverse complement.
CACCCCGCCAGTAACCAGGAGTTCTCCGCGCATACTGCCGGGAAACTGCCGGCCCCTGAAGAGGTGGCCGACGGCGTCTGGACCCTTCCGCAGCCCAACAAACCCGGGCACATGCCGTTCACCCTGTCCTACCTGATCCAGGATTCGGCCGGGGACATCCACGTGCTGGACCCGGGGTGGGACCTGCCACCGAACACAGGGATCCTGGCCGCGGCCCTGGACCGGATCCGTCCAGGGCTGAGGGCACCGGCTTCCGCCATCCTCACCCACCTGCACCCGGACCACACCGGCCTGGCCGGGAGCCTGCGGGAGCAGCACGGAACCCGGACCGTGATGCACCGCCGGGAGCAGGAGGCGCAGCAGGACTATGCCCGCTGGACGGCCGATGACTCCCGCATCCGCGCCGATCTGGACGCCTGGGCCGTACCGCACGGCCGCTACACGGAGGTTTTGGGTTATGCGAAGGGCAGCCCGCGCGTGGTGGTTCCCGCGGACCGGCTGGTGGCGGACGGGGACCTGCTGCCGGTGCCTGGACGCCCGCTGCGGGTGCTGCACAGCCCCGGCCATACCCCCGGGCATATGTGCCTGGTGGAGGAGGACCAGCGGCTGCTGTTCTCCGGGGACCACCTCCTGCCGCGCGTCACGCCGGGCATCGGCGCGTCCGGCGGTTTCCCGGAGAATCCCCTGGAGCTGTATCTGCAGAGCCTGCACCGGCTGCGTGCCTATGACGACTGCCAGAACCTGCCCGGCCACGAGTACCGGTACCGGGGTATCGCGGACCGGGCGCACGCCATCGCCACACGCCATCTGACGCGCACGGCGGAGGTGGAGCAGGTGCTGGCCGCGGATCCGGATGCCACGGTGTGGCAGACCGCTGAACGGCTGAGCTGGGGGAGGGGCTGGGACGCACTGACCCGGCATTACCTTGTCTCTGCCCTGCGCCAGACCGCCATGCACATGGACCTGGTGGCGTCCGGCGGGCATAAAAAAGCGTTCGGGTCCTGGCAGCCACTGGCTGCCAGGACCCGAACGGCCTGAGGGTTACGCGCGGGCAACCACCGGCATGGTCAGCACCCCGACCTCCGGGATGGTCAGCACCACGGTTTCACCGGGCAGGATCTGGCCCACGCCCTCGGGCGTGCCCGTGGCAATGATGTCGCCGGGCTGGAGCGTCATCACCTCGGAGTACACCTCGATCAGCTTGGCGATCCCGTAGATGAGGTAGGAGGTGTTGGAGCGCTGGCGTTCCTCGCCGTCCACCGTCAGCCAGAAATCCAGGTTCTCGGGGTCCGGCACCTCGTCTGCGGTGACGATGTAGGGGCCGATCGGCGTGAACGTGTCAAAGGATTTCCGGAAGGAACGGTCCTCTTCCCCGCGCAGGGTGATATCCAGCAGCGGGGTGTAGCCGAACACGTAGTCCAGCGCGTCCTCGGCGGACACCCGGCTGGCGGTCTTGCCGATGATCACGCCGATCTCCGCTTCATGATCGAACCGCCGGTCCTCCCACGGCAGCTCGATGGCGCCGTCGGGCCCGACCACGGAGGTCACGGCCTTGAGGAATCCCTTCCGCACCTCGGCGGTGAGGATCTTGCGGTCGGCGTAGACACCGTTCTCGCCGCCCATTTCCTGCTGGTGCTTGTGGTAGTTCACGGGAGCGGCAAACAGGTTGCGCGGGCGCGGCTGCGGCGCACGGAGCGTCACCTCGGCCTCCGGGATGCCGCCGCCGGCCGCGGCGCGCTCGGCCGCGGCGGCCTGCAGTGAATCCCACCCCGAAATCAGGGCGTTCATCCGGTCCTCAGCGTGCGTGTGCTCCGGCACCAGATCCGTCAGGTCCACCACCGTGCCGTCGTCGGCCAGACCGCCGAGACGCTGGTCGTTGAAAACACAAAGCCGCATTACTTGCCCACCTGCTCGCGCCACAGGCCCAGTGCCGTAATGGCCGGGCGGTCGGTGTAGGAGAACAGCACCGCGTCTTCGGACGTGGAGTTGTGGTGGGAGTGCTCGTACCAGAGCGGAACGGCCAGGGTATCGCCCTTGGTCCATTCGATCTTCTGCCCGTCCACAATGGAGTAGCCGCTGCCGCTGACCACGTGGTAGACCGTGCTGTGCGTGTGCCGGTGCGAACGGGTGTCCACACCCGGGCGGATCAGCTGCAGGTAGGCGGAAATGGTGGTCATGACCGGACCGCCGGTGACCGGGTTCTTGTACTCCACGATGATGTCGTCATAGGGGTCGCCTTCGCCGTCGCGCAGGTATTCCAGTGCCGCCAGGGCATCCGCCAGCTTGTAGACCAGCGGCTGCTGCAGCTGGTGCGGCTCGCCGTAGGTCTTCGCCAGCATGCCCTCCACATAGGCGGCCGGCATGGCCTTCTCCACCGGCTGCTCATCCGAAGACTCGTCGATGATGTACTGGTTCAGCCGGCTGATCAGCGGGGAATCCAGGCCGTCCAGCCAGATCATGGGACCGTCGCCCTCGTGGCCGTGTTCGTGCCAGTGCAGGGACGGGGTCAGCAGGAAATCTCCCACCTCCATGGGGACGCGCTGCCCGTTCACCACGGTGTAGGCGCCCTCGCCCTCAACGATGAACCGCAGGGCGGAGGGGGTGTGGCGGTGAGGGGGTGCCACCTCGCCGGGCATGACCAGCTGCAGGGCGGCCCAGAGGGAGTCGGTGGCACCGGTGCGCTGATCCGGGCGTGACCCCGGGTTGCGGAAGCCCAGGACGCGGCGGAGTGCATCCTCGAGGGGAACCACCTGGCCGGCCTTCACCATGAGTTCGCGGGCCTGCTCATAGCGCCAGATGTGCGGCACCAGGTTGGTTTTGGCCTCGGGTCCAATGCCGCCCATGAGCTTCCACAGCGGGGAGTAGTGGTTCTCGGCCAGCTCGGCGTAGAAGGCCTGGTCAGCGGTGACTGTCTCGGTTGTCATCATGGCTCCATTCTGCATGACAGATTCATATTCCGCTTACAAGAATGTGTCACCGGTCACGCCGCGTCAAGACCCCTCTCGCTGGGTGAGAGTACGGAGCTCCCTCGCCGCGTGCGGAATCAGGTGAAGCCTCCGGCTACGCGTACGGAATTGGGTGCCTGCGTGTGCCGGGTCTGCACGGAGGACATCAGCGTGGAACGGAGCCACTCCAGATCTGCTGCCGGCAGGTCCCGCCGCAGGGTGTACATCGCCACCTGGGTGAGGGGAACGTCGAACGGCAGCCGGAAGGAGCGGACCTCATGGCGCCGGATGAGGCGGCTGGCGACGCCGGTGGGTGCGTAGGAGACCAGCTCACTGCCCTCGAGCAGGTCCGGCAGCGAGCTGAAGGTCGGGATGACCACCGAGACCCGCCGGTTGATGCCAAGTTCACGCACCCGCACATCCAGGGCGGTGTGGCCGGTGGAGGTTGCCACTGCCACATGTTCTTCATCCTCATAGGCACCCAGGGCGGGCTCCTCGGAAATGCGCGGATGGTCCGCGGCGCACAGCCCGACATATTCCTGGTTGAAGAGCAGGTCCCTGCGGATATCCGATTCGTCCAGCCGGGTGGTGCAGATGGCGGCATCTGCAGCCCCGGTCCGCAGGTCATGCAGGACCGTGGACAGGTTCAGTGATTCCACCTCAAGCGTCACCCCTGGCGCCTGGCTGCGGACGGAACGGAGGATGGAGGGCAGCAGTCCGCTCACGCCGACGTCGGTCATCCGCAGCCGGAAGCGGCGGCTCGAGACGGCCGGGGAGAATTCCCCCGGGGTCTCCATGATGTCGTCCAGTGACTCCAGCAGGTGGCGCAGCTTGGGGTAAAGCTCATGCGCCAGGCGGGTGGGTTCAAGCCGGTGGCCCTTGCGCTGGAAAAGGGTGTCCCCGAAGTGTGCGCGCAGCTTCCGCAGCGTGTAACTGACGGAGGGCTGGCTAATGAAAAGCCGTTCGGAGGCATGAGTGACGCTGCCGGTTTCGTACACGAGGACAAAAACGCGGAGCATCCCGAGATCGTAGGAAGACATTCCCCGACTATAAAGACCCTCTATGTCTGCATCAAGTATTCATTGTTTGAATTTATGCAGGGCTCTCCTAGGGTGATATGCAACACATTTACTGATTCCAAAGGCAACCACATGACTACAAACCGCGAAGCGACATATGAATTGTTGCGGCGGCAGGGAATGACCAAGGTCTTCGGCAACCCGGGATCAAACGAGTTGCAGTTCCTCAAGGACTTTCCCGAAGACTTCCATTACATCCTGGGCCTCCACGAGGGTGCCGTGATGGCCATGGCCGACGGATATGCCCAGGCCTCCGGCGAAATCCCGCTGGTGAGCCTCCACTCCGCCGCCGGCACGGGCACGTCCATGGGCGTGCTGGCCAATACCGTCCAGTCCAAGTCCCCGGTGGTGGTGCTCTCCGGGCAGCAGCTGCGGGACATGGTGGGCCAGGAAATCATGGTGAGCAGCACCAACGCCGCCCAGCTTCCCCAGCCTCTGACGAAGTTCAGCGCCGAACCCCTCTCCGCGAACGACGTCGTCCGCACCATGGCGCACGCCATCCACCTTGCCGGCATGCACCCCAAGGGACCGGCCCACATCTCGGTCCCGCATGATGACTGGGACCGGCCGGTGGATGAGAACACCCAACTCACCATTGGCCGCACGGTGCAGGATGCCATGTCCCTGGCTCCGGCCCAGCTGGAAGAGCTGGCGGCGCTGCTGGACTCGGCCGCCTCCCCGGTGCTGGTGCTGGGACCGGAAGTGGATGCCACCCACGCCAACGACTCCGCGGTGGTCCTGTCCGAGCAGCTGGGCGCTCCGGTCTGGATAGCCCCCTCGCCGGCCCGCTGCCCGTTCCCCACCGACCATCCGCACTTTGCCGGGCTGCTGCCCGCCAACGTCCGCGACATCTCCGGACTGCTGTCGAAGCACGACCTGGTGCTGGTGGTCGGGGCACCCGTGTTCCGGTACCACCATGACAAGCCGGGAGCCTACCTGGGGGAAGGCACCCGGCTCATCCACCTGTCCCAGGATCCGGACGAGCTGGCCCGGGCACCGTTCGGTGACGCCTACCTGGCTCCGGTCGCAGACACACTCTCCGCCCTGGCCGCACGGGTACAGAAGCGCACGGACACCGCGGTTCCGGCCCGGACCATCCCCGCACCGCGCACCGACCGGCCGGATCGCATGCACCCGGATACGGTGTTCCGGGCCATCCAGGACCTGGGCCCGGAGGACCTGATCCACGTGGTCGAATCCACCTCCACCGCCGAGTCCTTCTGGTCCCATGTGAAGCTGCGCTCGCAGGGCTCCTTCTACTCCGCAGCCGCCGGCGGCCTTGGCTTCGGCCTGCCCGCCGCCGTCGGCATCCAGCTGGCCCAGCCTGAACGGCGGGTGGTCGCTGAAATCGGTGACGGATCGGCGAACTTCGGCATTACGGGCCTGTGGTCCGCGGCCCGTCACCAACTGCCGGTGGTCTTTGTGATCTTCCGGAATGAAACCTACGGCGCCCTGGTCAACTTCGGCCGGCGCCTGGACACCCTGGGAACCCCTTCCTTTGAGCTTCCCGGAATCGACTTCGTGGCTATTGCAAAGGGCTATGGGGTGCGGGCGGAGTCCGCAACCACCGAGGCCGAGCTTCGCGACGCACTGGCCCGGGCGTTCAGCGCCCACGAGCCGGTCCTGATTGAAGCATTCACCTACTTCGAATAGGCGGAACAATGAAGATTACTATCGAGAACCTCCAGCTGCGGTACGGCAAGTTCACCGCAATCGACAACATGAATGTGGAAATCGGCGACCGCGAATCAGTGGTGCTGCTGGGCAAATCCGGCTGTGGAAAAACCAGCACCATGCGCTGCATCGCCGGGCTCGAACAGCCCACCGCCGGCCGCATCACCATCGGAGACACGGTGGTCTTCGATGCCGAGGCCGGGATCAACCTTCCGCCCAACAAGCGCAACGTCGGCATGGTGTTCCAGTCCTACGCCGTCTGGCCGCACATGACCGTCTTCGAGAACGTGGCCTATTCCCTCAAGATCCAGGGGGTCGGCAAGAGCGAGATCAAGCAGCGCGTACACGAAGTCCTGGAACTGGTGGGCCTGGAGGACTTCGCTTCCCGGGGCGCCAGCCTGCTTTCCGGCGGCCAGATGCAGCGCGTTGCCCTGGCCCGCAGCCTGGTTATGCGCCCGGACGTGCTGCTCCTGGATGAACCGCTGTCCAACCTGGATGCACGGCTGCGGGACCGGCTGCGGATTGAACTGCGCGAGATCCAGCTGCAGCTGGGCCTGACCACCGTCTACGTCACCCATGACCAGCAGGAAGCCTTTGCCCTGGCGGACCGGATTGCGCTGATGAAGGACGGCATCATTGTCCAGATGGAGGATCCCACCTCCATGTACCTGGAGCCGGCCAGCGCATCCATTGCGCACTTCCTCGGCGTCTCCAACGTCCATCCCGTGGTTCCGGCCCCGGGCGGCGCGTGGAGCTTCCCCGGTTCGGACCTTCTCCTGGCCCCGGCCTCCCCGGTCCGGGAGACCGGCGAGGATCTGCGGGCCTGTTTCCGCAGCGAGGACCTGAGGCTTTCCCGCGCCGGCGCGGCCGGAGCCAACAGCTGGCGCGGCGTCGTCAAGGTGTCCAGCTTCCAGGGAAGCAGCATCCGCTATGCCGTTGCGCTCGGCGACGGGCACATGGAACTCGATGTCCTGGCGCCGCTCAGCGCCGCGGAGCGTTTCCAGCCCGGGCAGGATGTCTGGGTCACCATTGATCCCGCTGCAGTGCAGATCCTCCCGGAGAATCCCGCACCGCAGACGCTGCAGCCGGCGGTGGCCGCATGACGTCCACACTGCGCCCGGTCGAACCCGAAGCCATCCCGACCCTCACCGGCACCCAAAACCCGCTAAACCGGCCGCATCACAAACGGTCCCGCGGCGGGCGGGGCCTGGTTCGGCTGAAGAACCTCCGCCGCGAGATCCCCAGCGGGATCCTGGGCGTGCTGTTGTTCTTCCTGATTATCCTGCCCATCATCTTCATTGTCATTGCGGCGTTCTCCACCGCGGTGCCGCGGCCCGGAAACGCCGAAGTGGGCTCCTTCACCTGGGCCAACTTCGGAATCCTGGGCACGCCCGAGGGCATCCAAAGCATCATCAACTCGCTGATCATCGGTGCGGGAGCGGGTGTGCTCTCACTGCTGATCGGGGCGCTGCTGGCCTTCATCGCGGCCCGGACCGATGCGCCCTGGAAGCGGTTCATCTACATCACCGGAATTGCCCCGATGTTCCTGCCGGCACTGGTCGGCGCCCTGGCCTGGTCCATCCTCGCCAGCCCCAACGCCGGGCACCTGAACCTCTTCCTGGAGGCCATCGGCATCGGTGGGACGCTGAACATCTACTCCTACGGCGGCATCATCTTCGTCCTGGGCCTGTACTACGCCCCGTACGCCTTTATGCTCACCTACAGCTCCTTCTCCATGATGAACGCGGACCTGGAAGAGGCGGCATCGGTGCACGGCGCCAGCCTGGGCCGGCTGTTCCGCACGGTCACCCTGCCGCTGTCCATTCCCGCCCTGGCGGGAGCAGCCATCCTCTGCTTCACCCTGGCCATGGAGAACTTCCCGGTCAACGCCATCCTGGGCAACCCCGCCGGCATTGAAACCCTGCCCACCTACATCTACCGGCTGATGGCCGGGGACGCCCGTCCCAATGCGGCCGCCGGCATCGCGATCGCCCTCACGGTGGCCGTGGTGGCCGTCACCTGGCTGCAGCAGCGGGTGGTGAACCGGAAGCGGTTCACCACGCTCACCGGCAAGGGCAACCGGCCGCGCACCATTCCGCTGCGCTGGCTGCGGTGGGTCGCCACCGGCTTCGCCGCGGTCTACTTCGCCCTGGCCGTGGTCCTGCCCGTTGGCGCACTGGTGTTCACAGCGATGGGGGAGAAGACCTACATCAGCCGCTTCGGGGATCTGTTCGGCGGATTCTCCGCCCACCGGCTGATCCAGGCCGTCGGCCAGGCGGACTTCCAGCAGTCCACCTGGAACTCCATCCTCATGGCTCTTGCCGCCGCGGTGGCGGGCACCCTGATTGCCTTTATGGCCTCCTATGTCCGGTTCCGGACCACGTCCAAGGCCGGCCAGCTGCTGGAACAGGTGTCCATGCTTCCACTGGCCATCCCGCAGGTGGTCCTGGGCATGGGCATCCTCTGGGGCTGGCTGACCCTGCCGCTGCCCGTCTTCGGCACGCTGCTGCTGCTGGTCATCGCCACCGTGGCGGTCAACATGCCGCAGGGATACCGCAGCATTTCCTCCTCGATGCTGCAGATGGACGGGGACCTGGAACACAGTGCGGTCATGCTGGGGGCCGGGCGCCTCCGGGCCGTCCGGGACATCACCATCCCGCTGATGCGCACCGGCATGGTCTCCACCCTGCTGCTGCTGCTCATGCTGGGCCTGCGGGAGATGAGCGCCATCCTGTTCGTCTACACCTCGGACACCCGGGTGCTCTCCATCCTGGTGTTCCACAGCTTCGAGAACGGCAGCATCAGCTACTCGGCCGCCATCAGCCTGGTGTTCGTGCTCCTGATCGCCATTGTTGCCATTGCCACCCAGGTGATCGGCATCCGGGAAAAGAAGTTCAAGGAACCCGGGCACTGAGTTTTCTACCGGGCAGTGCGCAGGCGCTGCCCGCCACCCCCCCCACAACAATGAAAGGCACACCCATGAAGAAGCGAATTGGCAGCGTCGCCTCGCTTGCCGCCCTCATGCTGGCCCTCTCCGCCTGCTCCGGTGCATCGGCCAACTCCGTGGTCACCGACGAAGCCGAGGTGGACACCAGCAACGGCAGCCTGGTCATCGACGGGGAACAGATTGCTGACAAGGAGACCTACGAGACGGCCAAGGAGCAGACCCTCACGGTCTACACCGGCTACCAGGAAGCCAACCAGCATGTCCTCAACGAGGCGTTCACCGAAGACACCGGCATCAAGGTGGAGTACGTCCGCGACGTAACCAACAAGCTCTCCGAACGGGTCCTGTCCGAGGCCGGTGCCGGCCAGCTCGGCGCCGACGTGCTGATCACCTCCGACTACAAGGTCGCCAACGCCTTTGACGAGGCCGGAATCTGGGACTCCTACGTCCCGGACGCCGTGGCGGACCTGCCAGAGCTCCAGCACAATGACGGCAAGTTCGTCACCTTCGCCAATGTTCCCGTCACCTTCGCCTACAACACCAACAACGTTGCCGAAGAGGATGCCCCCACCTCATGGAAGGATCTACTGGATCCGGCCAACGAGGGCAAGATCGGCATTGTCCAGGGCACCGCGGGCGGGTCCTCCATTGCCCTGAACCGTTTCATCCAGGAAAAAGTCGACCCGGACTACTGGACCAAGATGGCTGCGCTCAAGCCCACCGTCTATGACAGCGGCGGACAGCGTCAGGAGGCCCTGGCCCGTGGTGAACTCAACGTTGCCACCGCCGGAACCGCTGCCGTGAACGTGGCCATCACGGAGGACGGCGCCCCCATCCAGTACGTGGTGCCGGAAGAGGGGATTGTGCTCTTCAGCTTCTTCGCGGGCAAGGCTGCGGATACCAAGAACCCGGAGGCGGCGGAGCTGTACCTGAACTACGCCCTCTCCGAGCGGGGCCAGTCCGTGGTCCGGCAGGTGGGGGACTACTCGGCGCGTGCCGATGTGGATCCGCCCGTGGCCGCCGGCCGTGAACTGCCCGCCCTGGATTCCGAGCAGGTCTGGCTGATGCCGGCCCAGGATGAGCTGAAGTACGCCACCGAAGACGCCGCCCTCTGGCGGAGCGCTTTCGGCCGCTGATCTGCCGCGCAGCCCGTCAGGGCATCGAACGGCCGGCGTTCGGATCAGCACCGAACGCCACGCAGAGCCCGGCACGGACCCCGTGCCGGGCTCGCTTTTGTCCGGGCCCGTTATTGAACGGGGCCGACCGACTTCCTAATGGGGGAAACATGGCTGCCACCGGCCCGAATGTCCAGGGACATCCCTTCGCCGCCCTCCGCCACCGCGGGTTCGCCCTGTTCTGGACAGGTGCCCTGCTCTCGAATACCGGCACCTGGCTGGGAAACCTGACTGTTCCGTACGTGCTGTACCAGAGCACCGGCAGCGCCTTCTGGGTGGGGCTCGCCGCGGCCGCCCAGTTCGGCCCGGCCGTCATCCTCTCTCCGCTGGGCGGACTGCTGGCTGACTCGCTGGACCGCCGCCGGCTCCTGCTGTGGACCCAGATGTGCATGGGCGGGGTGGCGGTGGCAATGTGGCTGCAGTGGTCCTCCGGCCTGCACTCACCCGCACTGCTGATCGCCCTGCTCACCCTCTCCGGAGTGTTCAACGGGCTGAACAACCCCGCCTGGCAGTCACTGGTCAATGACCTGGTGCCCCGGGGCGATGTGCTCTCCGCCGTCACCCTGAACTCCCTGCAGTTCAACCTGGCCCGCGCCGTCGGACCCGCCCTGGCTGGTGTCCTGCTGGCCTCACTGGGCGCCACCTGGGCGTTCTTCTTCAATGCCGCCTCGTTCGCCGTAGTGGTGGTGAGCCTGCTTTTTGTGCGCGCCTACCGGACCATGGATCCGCCGGCACACCGGGAGGGCTTTGTGGCGCAGTGGCGCCAGGCCGGCGCCTACCTGGCGTCCAGCCGTCCGCTGATGCTGGCCGTGGCCCTGTGCTGCGTGGTGGGCATGCTCAGCAACCCCGTCTTCAGCATGACCGTGGTGTTCGCCGAAACGGTCTACCGTACGGACACCATCGGACTCGGGCTGCTGACGGCGGCCCTGGGCACCGGGTCGGTGCTCTACGCCCTGGCCGGGCTGCTGCCCCGCCGCCGGCCGGTTTCCTTCGCCCGCCGCACGCAAGTCGGCATCACCGTCCTGGGAATCGGCCACATCGCCCTCGGGGTGGTCTCCGGGCTGGGCGGGGGAATCTTTGCGGCGGTCCTGATCGGCGCGGCGTTCCTGGCCGCCATGTCCACCTTCAACTCCGTCATCCAGTTGCTGGCACCGGATCTGCTGCGCGGACGCATCCTGGCTGCCCGGCACATGGTGTTCTCCACCTCGGTGGCCGCCGGTGCGCTCCTGGCGGGCCTGCTCACGGATGCCCTGGGCGTCCAGACCACCTTCCTGCTCCTGGGCGGCGCGCTGCTGCTGGCCGCGCTGATCCTGGTCTGCATCCCGCGGGCCGCAGCCCTGCTGGATCGCGCCGGAGCCAGTGCCAGCGCCGGCACCGCGAACGCCTCCCCAAAAGACACCGAACCGGAAACTCCCGGCGCTAATTCCACCCGGTGATACATCCGGTACCGCCCCGGCTCCGGCTTCGTTTCACTGGAGTCCAACACGACATAAGGAGTAACCATGGCAGATTTCATTGAGTCATCGGCATTCGGCCTCACTGAGGACCAGCTCGTCATCCGCAAGGCCATTGATGATCTGTGTGCCCCCTTCGACAACGAGTACTGGCGCAAGCACGACGCCGAGCACACCTACCCGGAAGAGTTCGTTGACGCACTCTACGAAGCCGGCTGGATGAGCATGCTGATCCCGGAGGAATACGGCGGCGGCGGCGCCGATATCCGCGACGCGGCCGTGGTGCTGGAACAGATTGAGCGCAACGGCGGCCACGCCGGGGCAGCCCGCGCCGGCATGTACACCATGGGCGCCATCCTGCGGCACGGCTCCGAGGAGCAGAAGGCGGAGTGGCTGCCGAAGATCGCCTCCGGTGAGCTGCGGCTGCAGTCCTTCGGCGTCACCGAGCCCGACGCCGGGTCCGACACCACCCGCATCAAGACCTTCGCCGTGCGTGAGGGCGATGAATACGTAGTCAACGGCAACAAGATCTTCATTTCCCGCGTCCAGCACTCGGACCTGCTGCTGCTGCTGACCCGCACGGCCAAGCGCGAGGACGGGGCCAAGCCCACGGACGGTTTCACCGTGCTGCTGGTGGACCTGAAGACGGCCCTGGCCAACGGACAGATCGAAGCCACGCCCATCAAGACCATGGTCAACCATGAGACCAACGAGCTGGCCATCCGCAACCTCCGGGTGCCGGTGGCCAACCGCATCGGCGAAGAGGGCAAGGGCTTCCGCGTCATCCTCTCCGGCATGAACTCCGAGCGGGTGATCGTCACCAGCGAATACATCGGCGCCGGGTTCTACCTGCTGGACCGTGCCGTGCAGTACGCCAACGAGCGCGAGGTGTTTGGCCGCAAGATCGGCCAGAACCAGGCGATTCAGGTGCCCCTGGCCCGGGCCTACGCCCAGCTGCAGGCCGCCTCGCTGATGCGCTGGCGTGCCGCCGAAATGTACGCTGCCGGGGAAAACCCGCGCTTCGAAGTCAACGGAGCCAAGCTGCTGGCCTCGGAGGCGCTGTGGGCTGCCGCCGACGCCGCCTTCGACACGTTCGGCGGATACGCCGCCGCGGAGGAATACGGCATTGAGCGCAAGTGGCGCGAAGCGCGGCTGCCGCGTACCGCGCCCATCAGCAACAACCTGGTGCTGGCCGGTATTGCCCACGGCACCCTCGGCCTGCCGAAGTCGTTCTGACGCCTTGGCCGGGAACACAGCGGAAATGGGTGCCACGGAGGTCCTCGCCACCTATGCCGTAACAGGCAGCAGCGCGGCGGCGGACCACCGGGACGAGGTTGCCCGGGCACTGATCGACACGGTGGCCGTGGCGCTGGGCAGCGCCGGGTCCGCCGGGGAGACGATCCTGCGCGACTGGGCCCGGACCCAGTCTCCGTCCGGACCTGCCACGGTGTGGACCTCGGGGGAGCGGACTTCGGCGTCCAACGCGGCGCTGGTCAACGGAACAGCGGCACACCTGCTGGATTTCGATGACATCTCCCCGTCCATGCCGCTGCACCCCAGCGCCGTGCTGATGCCGGCACTGGTGGCCGCCGCCGAGGCCTGGGGCGGCGAAGCCGCCGCGCCGGTGAACTTTACCGCCGCGTACGACGTCGGCGCCGCCGCGTTCCGCGCGCTGGCGGACCTGCTGCCGCAGCACGTCCACTACGCCCGCGGCTGGCACAGCACCTCCACGGTCGGCCGGCTCGCCGCCGTCGCCGCCCTGGCCCGGCTGAGCGGCCTGGATGTGGAGACCACCCGGCACGCGCTGGGCCTGGTCTCCTCGCTGGCCGCCGGCTCGCGGCCGAACTTCGGCTCCATGACCAAACCGCTGCACGCCGGTGCAGCCGCCCGCGATGCGGTGATGGCGGTGGAACTGGCCCGGGCCGGGTTTACCGCCAACCCGGAGGAGCTGGAAGCGCCCAACGGGTTCCTGGAACGCTACGGCGATCCGCAGCTGGCACCGGTGGGATCGGCAGCCCAGACCCTGGACGAGCGCCTGGAATATTGGACGGACGCGTGGGTCCAGGACTGGGGGCTCAAACGCTACGCCAGCTGCTACGGAACCCACCGCGGCATCGACGCCGTCCTGGAACTGCGCCGGCAGCATCCCCGGGACCTGCCGGTGTCTCTCAAGGCGACGCTGCACCGCCGCGGAACCCGTCCGCTGCGCCGGACCGCCCCTACATCGGGCACCGAAGCGAAATTCAGTCTCGAATACGTGCTGGCCGTGGCCTACCTGCGCGGGCGGGTCACGCTGGAGGACTTCACCGAAGAAGCCTTCGCGGACGGGCAGGTCCGGGATTTGATGGGCCGGGTCCAGGTGGGGGAGAGCGATCAACCGCCGGTGGGGCCGGCGGAGTATGCCACCGGGTTCACCGTGGTGGAGGCCTCCTTCGCGGACGGGTCCACCCGGGCGGCCCGCGTGGAAATCACGCACGGACAGTATGCCGATCCGCTGACGGATGCCGAGCTGCGCGAGAAAAGCGTGGAGTGCATCCGGGCCGGCGGCTATTCCGCCGAGCTGGCGGACCAGATCATCGAGGCGGTCTCGGATGCACCGGGCCCCGCCTTCACACGAGTTATTTCCGGGAGGAATCCATGAGCAACGGCAGGCCCACCGTCGTGATCCAGGAAGAAGGCATGCGCGAAGGCATGCAGATCGAAAGCCGCGACATCCCCGTCGACGGCAAGATCCGCTTGCTGGACGCACTGTCCCGGACCGGACTGAAAAAAATCATCGTTGGCTCGTTCGTGAGCCCGAAATGGACACCCCAAATGGCCGACGTCGAGGCCGTCATTGACGGCTTCACCCCGGCCGACGGCGTGGAATACACGGCGATCGTGCTGAACCGGAAGGGCGCCGAGCGCCGGGCGGCATATGCCTCCAAGCTCACCCTGCCGGACCCCACGCTGGGCCGCATCAAGGTCCACCTCTGCGACGTGTTTGTCCGGCGCAACACCAACCGCAGCCAGCAGGATGAACTGGACGCGCTGGAAAGCTCCGTGGCCTCCGCCCGCGAGTCCGGCATCACCCACGCGGAGATCTCCATCAACGCCGCCTGGGGCTCGAACTGGCTGGGCGAATTCACCGAGGACGAGCGGATGCGGCTGCTGCAGCTGCAGTATGACGCCTGGACCGCCGCCGGCATCCCAGTGACTCGCATCCAGATCGGCGACCCGATGAGCTGGAACACCCCGGCCGCCGTGCGGTCCATGATGCGCCGCGTGGTCCACACCTGGCCCGAGGTCCGCAACTACCACCTGCACCTGCACGACGCGCGGGGGATGGCGATGCTCTCCGCCTACGTGGCGATGGAGGAACTGGATGAGCGGCACACCCTGCTCATTGACACCGCCATCGGCGGCATGGGCGGCTGCCCCTACTGCGGCAACGGCCGCGCCACCCGGATGATCCCCACCGAGGACTTTGTGCACCTGCTCGAATCCGAAGGAATCGAGACGGGCATCGACCTGCCGCTGCTGATCGAGGCCGGGAAGATCGCCGAGGAGGTGGTGGGCCATCCGCTGTGGTCAAAGGTGACCGCGGCCGGCCCCCGCCCCACCGGTGAGGACGTGTACCCGATGGACATGCCCTTCATTGAAACCTTCGAGGAAGCCCAGCATTTCCGGCTGGGACCCTCCGTCTACCAGGGGGCGCTCTCACCCTGGCGCGAGCCGGTGCAGTCCCCGGCCCGGAAGAACTACGACGCGCGGCTCGCCGCAGGAAAGGAACCGGCGCTATGAGTACCCAGGGATCCCTGGCCGGAATCCGGATCATCGAAATCGGGACCAGCGTGGCCGTTCCCTACGGCTGCCAGATCCTGGCCGATTTCGGAGCCGAGGTCATCAAGGTGGAACGCCTGGGCGGCGGCGACGACGCCCGCACCTGGGCACCGCTCAGCGGCGGCATCTCCATCACGTTCCTGTCCCTGAACCGGAACAAGAAATCCGTGGTCCTGAACTACAAGGACGAGCGCGGCGCGGAACTGCTCGAGGAGCTGCTCGGTTCCGCCGACGTCCTGGTGCAGAACCTGCGCCCGGGCGCCCTGGCCGCGGCCGGATTCTCCTGGGAACGGATCCGGGAGATCAACCCGAAGCTGGTCTATGTGGAAATGACCGGCTACGGACGCACCGGGCCGCGCAGCCAGCAGCCGGCCTATGACGCCATGCTGCAGGCCTACGCCGGCGTGGTGGCCATGACCGGCTCCGACGACGGCCCGCCGGCGCGGGTGCCGCTGTCCATGATGGACATGGGCACCGGCATGTGGCTGGCGCTGGGCGTCTTTGACGCGCTCCGCCGCCGCGAGCAGACCGGTGAAGGCACCCACGTGGAGGTCTCGCTGCTGCAGACCGCCCTGGCCTGGGTCAACACCCCGCTGATGAGCGTCGCCGCCGGCGGTGCCGTCCCCGAACGGCTCGGCTCCGGGTTCCGCGGCAACGTCCCCAACGGCGCCTTTCCGGCATCTGACGGCTACGTGTTCCTCTCCGTGGGCAACAACGAGAGCTTCTACCGCCTGCTGGACGCCATTGAAGCCCCGTACCTGCGGGACGAACCGGGGTTTGAAGACAACCTGGCCCGGGTGAAGAACCGGCACACGGTCAATGAACGGCTCGGCGAAGCCACGGCCAAGTTCACCATGGATGACCTGCTGCAGCGCCTGGAGAAGGCCAAGGTTCCGCACTCCGCGGTAAACACCCTGGACCGGGTCCTGGCCGACCCCCAGGTGGAGGCCCTCGGCCAGCTCGAAGACGTAAGCCACCCGGTCCTGGGAGACGTGACCGTGGTGAACACCCCGGTCACCTTCAACGGGGAGTACCTGGCCCAGCGCCGGACCCCGCCCGAACTCGGTTCGGATACCGCCGACGTCCTCACCGCCCTCGGCCTCACCGGCGAGCAGATTGACGGACTGCTGGCCGCCGGCGTCATCGAGACCGGCACCGCAACAGACAGCACCACCACAGAAGGAGCAGACGCATGAGCGACGGCCTGATCAGCGGCAGCGCCGAGGAAGTCCGCTACGAAGTACGGGACTCGGTAGCGTGGATCACCATCAACCGGCCCGAACGGCGCAACGCCATCAGCCGGCACACCGTCCAGCTCCTGGTGAAGGCCTTTGTGGAGGCCGAGGAGGATCCGGATGTCTGGGCCGTGGTCATCACCGGCACCGGCGACAAAGCGTTCTGCGCCGGCGGCGACATGAAGGAAATGGACAGCGTGGCCCGCGCCGGGCGGCAGGTACACACCCCCATGACCGGTGAGTACCGTGCGCTGCTGGAAGTGATGCTGGAGACCTACAAACCCGTGATCGCCGCCATCAACGGGCACGCCCTGGCCGGGGGCTGCGAAATAGCCCTGGCCTGCGATATCCGGATCGCCGTGGAGGGCGCCACCGTGGGCCTCACCGAGGCCAAGCGCGGCATGGGCGCCAACTTCGGTTCCGTGGTGCTGCCCCGGCTGATCCCGCGCGCCCTGGCCATGGACATGCTCTACACCGCCCGGATGGTACCGGTGGAGGAAGCCCTGCAGATGGGCCTGGTCAACAAGGTGGTGCCGCGCGAGGAGTTCGAGACCGCGGTGAAGGACTACGTGGCCGGCATTGTGGCCAACTCCCCGGTATCCCTGCGCCGTTACAAGGAAATGGCCACCAAGAGCTGGGGCCTGCCCGTCAGCTCGGCGCTGCGCCTGAACGTGGGTCCGAATCCCTATACCAGCGAGGACCGTGCCGAGGGGGTCCGCGCGTTCCTGGAGAAGCGCGCCCCGCAGTGGAAGAACAGGTAGGAAGCGGCCATGGACATGCTTCAGGTTGAGGAATGGGCCGTCCCGCGCGGCGGGATCTGGACGGACGGCGACGGCGAGCCGCTGCCGGTGCGCGAGGCTGCCACCGGTGAGGTGATCACCACGCTGGCCACCGCCTCCGTGGCACAGGCCGAAAAATCCGCCCGCACCGCGGCCCGCGCCCAGCGGGACTGGGCCGCGCTCCCGCCGTCAGCCCGCGCCGCCGTGCTCCGCCGCGCCAGCGAGCTGTTCGCGCAGCACGCGGACCGGATCACGCCGTGGATTGTCCGCGAGAGCGGCGGCACCTGGGCCAAGGCCGGCACCGAGATCCTCGCCGCCATCTCCGAGTGCGCCGAGGCGTCCGCGCTGCCCACCCTGCCGCAGGGGGACACCCTGGCCACCAACAAGCAGCGCTGGTCCTTCTCCCGCCGGGTTCCGGCCGGAGTGGTGTCCGTCATTGCCCCGTTCAACTATCCGCTGACCCTGGCCATCCGCTCGGTGGCTCCGGCGCTCGCTGTCGGCAACGCCGTGCTGCTGAAACCGGATCCGCGCACCACGGTGTGCGGCGGCGCCGTAATCCAGCGGATCTTCGACGAGGCCGGCCTGCCCGCGGGCGTGCTGCAGGTCCTTCCCGGCGGGGCCGAGATCGGCGCGGCCGTGGTCAGCGCCCCCGAGGTGCGCATCATTTCCTTTACCGGTTCGACGGCGGCCGGCATCAAGGTGGGCGAGGCCGCGGCACGGCAGATGAAGCGGGCGCACCTGGAGCTGGGCGGCAACAACGCGGTCCTGGTGCTGCCGGGGGCGGACACTGCTGCCGCTGCGGCTGCCGGGGCCTTCGCTTCTTTCCTGCACCAGGGGCAGATCTGCCAGGCGGCCGGCCGGCATCTGGTGCACGTGTCCCAGGTGGAGGACTACCTTGCGGAGCTGGCCCGGATCGCCAAATCCCTGATGGTGGGGGACCCATGGAGGCAGGAAGGCGTGCAGATCGGCCCGGTGATCGATGAACGCCAGCTGGCCGCCGTCGAAGCCCTGGTGGACGGCGCCGTGGCAGCCGGTGCCCGGGTGCACGCCGGCGGACGGACGGACGGCCGGGCCTACCTGCCCACCGTGCTCTCCGGCGTCGAACCGGGCATGCCCGTGTGGCGGGACGAGATCTTCGGGCCGGTGGCCCCTGTCCTGGCCTACGAAACCCTTGATGAAGCGGTGGAGCTGGTCAATGCGAGCCCGTACGGCCTCTCCGTGGCGGTGCTCGGTGATGCCGGCACGGCCATGGCGGTGGCGGACCGGATCCACAGCGGGGTAGTGCACATCAATGAGCAGACCGTGGGGGATGAGGCCACGGCACCGTTCGGCGGGATGGGAACCTCCGGAAACGGTGCTCGCTTCGGCGGCCCGGAAGCGAACTTTGAGGCCTTCACGGAGACACAATGGGTCACAGTACGTCCAACCATTGAGACCTACGCCGTGCCGTCCGGGCGGGCGCCGCTCAACGGATAGAATCGCCGGGTGGCTGGCGGAAACGGGCCCGCCCCACGGGATAGACGGAGATTTTATGGCAGGCAACGGCACGGTGGATCCGCACGAGGACACAAAGCGGTCCGTCCTTGGCAGGGCCTTCGAAATCCTGGACTGCTTCGAGGGCGGCCAGGAAATGACGGTGGCCGGGATCTGCGAACGGACCGGCCTGCCGCCGGCCACCGTGCACCGGATGCTCGCGGCCCTGGTGGAGTGGGAGGGCGTGGAGCGCCTGGCCCGCGGCCGCTACCGCCTCGGCGCGCGCATCTGGCGGCTGGGCGTCAGCGCACCGCAGGTGCGGCGCCTGCGGGAGCTCGCCCAGCCGTACCTGGTCAACCTGCACATGGCCACCCGCGGAACGGTCTACCTGGGCGTCCGTGACGGCCAGGACGCCGTCTTCGGGGACCGGATCACCCGGGTCAAACCCACCGCAGCCTCCTCCTTCGTCACCCGCCGGATGCCGCTGCAGAGCACGGCCGGCGGCCGGGTGCTGCTGGCCTACAGCGAGGACGCCTGGACGCAGGTCCGGAAGGACGCGGCCTTGGAAGCGGAGGACAGCAGCGGCGCAGCGTACGACGACGGCGCCTCCGCCGCGGGTGCCGCGGTTCCGTACGGGCTGGCCGCGCTGGAACGTGAGCTGGCCGAGATCCGGAGGCAGGGTTACGGTGTGATGCTCAACGATGGGCTGCCCGGCCGGACCTCCGTGGCAGCGCCCGTGTTTGGCGAACTCGGCACGGTGGTGGCCAGCCTCACCGTGTCCTTCCCGGAAACCCGGATTCCTGAGCCGCGCACCATCCTGCCGCAGGTGCTGGGGACCGCCCGGGCCATCAGCGGCGACCTGTCCCGGCACTCGCTGCCTGCGTCGTCCGCTGTGCCGCCGGAACCTGCCCACTAATTACCGGGAAGCTCGTTTACAGCGACCTAGGTTTTCAGCGACACCGGCGCAGAATCGCATTCTGGAGGGCGAGACCCCGCTAAGGTCTTGACGTATGACAGCTAAGCAGCGAGAGAAGGACGAGCCCACCTATCCCATCGGATCGGTGGACAAGGCCCTGCGCCTGGTGGTCCTGGTCTCCGAACACCCGGCCGGCATCCGGATCGGCGAGGTTGCTGCCGTCCTGGGCGTGGCTCCGTCTACGGCCCACCGGCTGCTCCAGATGCTGGTGCACCGCGGGTTCGCCCGCCAGGACCCGGACACCAAGGCCTACCATCCCGGTGAAACCCTGGACCGGCTCTCCGACCAGCGCGAGCGGGTGCGGCAGCTGGCCCGGCCCATCCTGACCGGTCTGGTGGAGGAGTTCGGCGAGACCGTGCACCTGGCCATGCTGGACGGATGGAACGCCCTGACCATTGCCTCCGTGGAAAGCCCGCATCTGCTGCGCGTCGGCAACCGCGAGGGCCATGCCCAGCCCGCGGTGAGCAGCGGCATGGGCCGGGTACTGCTCTCCGGCGTCGACACCCCGGTGCCCTCGCCCATGCTCAAGTCAGCCGGCGTCGGCCGGGAACGGTTCGAAAACCACCTGGCCGAGATCGAGGCGAACGGTTTCCTGCTCCAGCACGGGGAAGTGGAGCACGGCGTCAGCGCCCTGGCCGTCCCGGTATACGGGCGGGACGGGGAATCGGTGGACTACGCCATCGGCGTCACCTACCCCACCGGAAGGATCGGTGAGGCGGACCTGCCGAAACTGGTGAAGGCCGCCAAAGCAGCAGCGGCGCAGCTCGGGGATGAGCTGCACCGCTGACAGGCGCCGGGTTGGGCGGCCGGCTTGGGCCGGGGCTTGGATCGGGGCTTAGATCGGGTAGTTCCGCTCCTGCGGAGCCCGGTCCAGCGGCATGAACATCCAGTCCAGATCCGAGTAGTCCTTCGGATCGTGGTCACGGAAGATGAAGTTACGCATGTTCCGGCCCACGCCCTCAATGTGGAAGAGCTCTCCGGCCGCGCGGGCCAGGCGCTGGATGTTGCCGGCATGCTTCAGCCGGCGGTCCTGGTACGCGGCAAATGCTCCCTCCACGTCCTCCGTCCGGTTCAGTTCCTCGGAGATCGCGATGGCGTCATCGATGGACTGCGCACCGCCCTGGGCGAGGTACTGGAGCATCGGATGGGCGGCGTCGCCCAGCAGGGCCACCCGGCCGTCCACCCACACATCCGCCGGCTCGCGGTCATACATGGGCCAGCGGATGTCGCGGCTGAGGTACTGGCCGGCGTTCTGCACGGCGTCGCAGCACGCGGAGAAGCGGGCATCCAGTTCCTCCGGAGTGCCCCAGTTGTCGTGGTCCGGGGAGTACGCGTCGGACTTGAAGACCGCCACGTTGTTGTACAGCTTTCCGCCGCGCAGGGGGTACTGGATCAGGTGCATGTTCGGGCCCAGCCAGCACAGCACGGCGGGGGAGGAGGTGACGTCCTCGCCCACGGCTTCAATGGGGACCGTGCCGCGGTAGGCCACGTACTTGGACGGCACCAGATCGTCATCGATGATGGCCCCGCGCAGGTTGGAGCGCACGCCGTCGGCCCCGATCACCGCTTCGGCAAGATACTGGGAGCCGGAGAGGGTCTTGACCAGCACCGTCCCGTCGGCCTGGTTGGTGGCGCTGAGCACCTCCGCATCGGTCTGCAGCTCCACCCGGCCACTCTCCTGGCAGGCCTCCAGCAGTGCCGAGTGCAGGTCCGCGCGGTGCGTGACGATGTAGGGGTAGCCGTAGTGCGCCTGGAACTCTTCGCCCAGGTCAATGGTGGCAATGGTCTGGCCGGTGACGGCGTCAATGTAGATTTTCCGCTCCGGGACCACCGCGTCCTTCTTGACCTTGTCCAGCACGCCCAGCCGGTCCAGTGCGGACAGCGCATTGGGGGCCAGCTGAATGCCGGCGCCCACCTCGGCGAATTCGGGGGCGCGTTCCAGGACGAGGACGTCCTTGCCGGCACGGGCGAGCCCGGCAGCGGCGGCCAGGCCGCCGATTCCTCCGCCTACCACCAGGGTGTGGACCTTCGTGATTTCCTGCGTCATGTCTTGCTCTCCTCCGGTGCGAATCCGCGGCGTCGCGGTTCCTGCTGATTCTGTATAGCGGAACTTCATTCGTTCAAACAGAATAGGGAGGGATGGAAGCTGCGTCAATGGGTTGCCACCGCACTATCAGCCAGTGAGAGGACCGGTACGCAGCCTGCGACTCCGCCACTAGGCTGGCGCTGATGAAACTGAGGCGGTGCCCGCGGGCCGGGCCGCCGTAGCTTCCGCACACTTAAGGAGCCGTAATGAGAATCGTTGTCTTGGTCAAGGAAGTCCCGGACACCTATGGGGACCGCAAGCTGTCCCTGGAGACCGGGCTTGCCGACCGTGCGGCCGGGGACGTGGTGATGGACGAAATCGGGGAGCGCGCCCTGGAGGCGGCTCTGACCTATGCCGATGCCAATGCCGGCACCGAAGTGGTCCTGGTGTCCATGGCGCCGAAATCCGCCTCCGCAACCCTTCGGAAGGGCCTGGCCGCGGGTGCGTCCTCGGCCGTGCAGGTGGCGGACGAGGCCCTGCTGGGCGCGGACATGAACCTGACGTCGGAAGTGCTGGCGGCCGCAGTGCAGCGGATCGACGCCGACCTGGTGATCGCCGGCAACCAGTCCACCGACGGCTCCGGCGGCATGATGGCGGCCATGCTGGCCGAACGGCTGGGCCTGCCCCAGCTGACCTTCCTCTCCTCCGTTGAGATCTCCGAGACCGCGGTTTCCGGAACCCGGATGACGGACGCCGGCACGGCACAGGTGTCTGCGGACCTGCCCGCGGTGATTTCCGTGACCGAGGCACTGCCGCCCTGCCGCTTCCCCAATTTCAAGGGCATCATGGCCGCCAAGAAGAAGCCGTTCGAGGTGCTGAGCGCCGCGGACCTGGGCCTGGACGCCGAACGCCTGGACGTTCCGCGTTCCATCCTCACCCAGGTATCCGTGCGTCCGGCCCGGGGGACGGGCGTGAAGATTGTGGACGACGGCGACGGCGGCCGGCAGCTGGCGGAGTACCTACTCGAAAACAAACTGGCCTGAGGGGCACCATCATGACTGAATTCGCAACTGATTCCATTCTCGTGCTGCTGGACACCCTTCCCGGCGGAGCCCTGGCCAAGAGCGCTTCGGCGCTGCTGGGGGCCGCGGACAGCATCGGCACCCCCGTGGTGCTACTGGCCGGAACACCGGACGACTTGGCGGAGGCGGCCGAGGCCGCCGCCGGCTTCGGTGCCGCGCAGGTCCTGGTGGCTGACACTTCCGCCTCCGGTGGGGAGCTGACCGTGCCCACCGTGGATGCCCTGGAAGCGGCAGCCGCCCTGGTCCGGCCCGACGCCGTGCTGATCTCCCACTCCGTGGAGGGCCGCGACGTCGCCGGCCGGTACGCGGTGCGCGCCGGAACCGCCGTGGCCGTTGACGCGGTGGGTGTGGCCCGGGATGCCGAGGGCATTGTGGCCCAGCATTCCGTGTACGGCGGAGAGTTCCTGGCCGAATCCGCCCTGACCTTCGGCACTCCGGTGATCACGCTCCGCCAGGGTGCAGTGGAGGCACGGGCCGAGGCCCGGCCGCTGCAGCGGCAGGACCTGTCCTTCACCCTCTCCGGTGCCCGTGCCGCCGCGGTGGACTCCTTCGATGCCGCTGCAGTCAACGCTTCCCGGCCGGAGCTGCGCGGTGCCGCCAAGGTGGTGGCCGGTGGCCGCGGTCTGGGCTCGCTGGAGCAGTTTGCCCTGGTGGAGCAGCTGGCCGACGAGCTTGGGGCGGCCGTGGGTGCCTCCCGTGCAGCCGTCGACGCCGGCTACATTCCCTACGCCCACCAGGTGGGGCAGACCGGTGTTTCGGTGTCCCCGCAGCTGTACGTGGCCCTGGGCATTTCCGGCGCCATCCAGCACAAGGCCGGCATGCAGACCGCCAAGACCATTGTGGCCGTCAACAAGGATGCCGATGCGCCGATCTTCGAGGTGGCGGACTTCGGCGTGGTGGGTGATCTCTTTACCGTGATCCCGCAGGCCATCGAGGTGCTCCAGGCGAAGAAGGCGGCCTCCTGATGACTGCCGCAACCACGACCCTGCGCCGCGGGCTGCCCCGCCGGCCGGGCGGGGAACCGTGGCCGGAGGTCGACGGGGGAGCGGTGGATGTTGGCGGGGCTCAGGCGCCGGTTGCGGCGGAGGTTGCTACGGCTGGTGCCGGGGCTCCGGTAGCTCCGGCTGAGGCGACAGCGGCCGGAGACGCGCGCGTCGCCGCCGAGGCGCCCAAGGCGGCGGTTGCCCCGGCAACGGTAGCTCCGGGTGAGGCGACAGTGCAGGTTTCGGGCGAGGCGACGCCGCAGGAGTCAGTCGAGTCCACAGCCCAGGCTGTTCCTGCGGCTGAAGCTCCTGAACCGACTGATCAGCCCGCTCCGCCGACCAAGTCTGCATCATCATCGGCGACCGTTTCCCTGCGCCGCGGATTGCCGCGCACCCCGGGCGGCGAGCCGTGGCCGCCCGGCGGCGTATCGGTACCGGCGGCGGCGCACGTTGCCGCACCGGATGATTCAACGACCGGTGCCCCTGCAGCACACGATGCAGCACCTGCCGTTTCAGCGGGTGGACACTCGGCGCCGGTGACGGAAACGCCCGTCGCTGCGGCTGTCGCCAATCCGGCTGTTTCCACTCCGGCGGCCGGCAGCCGCACCGAGACGGTCCGGCTGCGGCAGGGACTGCCTCGGAAAACCGGCGAAGACGCCTGGCCAACCGTTGCCGAAGTCCAGACGGAGGTGGCAGCCGTCGAATCCGTCGCCACGCCGTCGTCGTCGGCTGCAACTGACCAGTCTGCGGGCACGGAAGCCTCGGCTGCACCCGCCAAGTCTGCTGCTCCCGCCGGGACTACAGCTCAGGCGGCGCGAGACGCCCAGGCCAAACCGGCTTCACCTGTCGCGTCGGCCACCCCAGCAACCCCGGCCAATCCGGTATCGACCGGTCCCTCCACCGGAGCCGGCAGGGCTTGGCTGTCGAACCGCTGGGCGAAGCTCGGTGCCGCCGCCGCAGCTTTGGTAGTTGTTGCCGCCGTGGCAGTGCTGTGTTCGCGCTGGTTCCTCAGCAGCGATGCGGGCGTTTCGTTCCTGGCGGCGTATCCGGGGGAGTACCACCTGCCCGAGGGCGCTCCGGTCGGGCTGCCGGCGTGGCTGGGCTGGCAGCACTTCATGAACGTTTTCCTGATGGTGCTGATCATCCGTTCCGGCCTGCAGATCCGGCGCGAAAAGCGGCCCTCCGCGTACTGGACGCCTAAGCGCACGGGCGGGGCAAAAGTCAGCCTGACCGTCTGGTTCCACCAGTCCCTCGACCTGCTGTGGCTGGTGAACGGGGCCGTCTTCATTGTGCTGCTGTTCGCCACAGGCCAGTGGATGCGTGTCATCCCCACCTCGTGGGAGGTCTTTGCCAATGCGGTGTCTGCCGGTCTGCAGTACATGTCCCTGGACTGGCCGACGGACAACGGGTGGGTGAATTACAACGCCCTGCAGCAGCTGGCCTACTTTGTCACCATCTTCATAGCCGCGCCGCTTGCCGCAGTTACCGGTTTCCGGATGTCCGGCGTGTGGCCGAAGAAGGCGGCAAAGGCGAGCCAGCTGTTCCCCATCGAGGCGGCCCGCCGGGTGCATTTCCCGGTGATGCTCTACTTCGTGGCGTTTATTGCCGTTCACGTCATCCTGGTCTTCGCCACGGGTGCCCTGCGCAACCTGAACCATATGTATGCGGCGCAGGGTTCCAGCGACCCCTCGGCGTATGCCTCCAACTGGTTCGGTTTCTGGATGTTCGTCCTGTCGCTGGCCGTTATTGCGGGAGCATGGGCAGCCAGCCGGCCGTTCCTTCTGGCGCCGGTGGCCTCCCTGTTCGGGAAGGTCAGTTCCCGGTAACGGTTTCCAGTCCTCCGGCCACGGGATTCCCCTGTCCCGTGGCCGGGGTGTCTCCAGGAAAGTGGGCTCTGCAAGTTGCATAAGCCGGGCCGTTTGAGCGTTGGTTGCGGCAATAACCCGCCCAAAAAAGCGCATATACTGTTCACGCAATTGGGCAGTTACCCGATAGCTATATGGGGAAACTGCACTGACGCTTGAAGTTCCGCCGCCGATTCTCGGCGTGCCCGCCGCATTCGAATCTGCCGAATCCCTTGTTCCAGTAACCACAGAAACAAGGAGAGCAACATGGCAGACGAAACAGGATCCAGCGCAAATACCAATGACGTAGGCGACGCAGAACCATCAGAAGCGACCGCGGCTACGACGGCGAGTGTACCTGCGGAAGGCGAGGGACGGGCTCCTGAGCAGCACTGGACCCGCATTTGCCCTAAATGCAGCGTCCAGAGTTCTGTTCCAGGGGACTACTGTCCAAAATGTGGTGCCTCGTACATTCGCAAGCGTGCCCGGCTGAGCAAAAAAACCACGGCCATCATCCTGGCGCTAGTACTTGTTGTGGGTGCGGGTACAGCAATCACGCTCGCAGTACAGCATTCGCAGGAGGTCGCCGCGCAGGAGGAAGCTGACCGAAAAGCAGCAGAAGCAGCAAAAAAGGCGGCAGCAGAAGCGAAGAAGCTACAAGAGGCTGCCGAAGCAAAAGCATCGGCCCAGAGGGCTGTGCGGGCACTCATTGTTGATGGTCTGGAAGAAGCTGTGCAGAAAGACGCAACCGAGCGCGTGGACGCCGGGCGGTTGGACGGACCAATCCAGCGCACCGAGTGCACGCCTTTGGGCGGAGGATCAGTCGATGACCTCACCGCGATAACGGGAACGTTTGAATGCATTGCGGTCAATGAGAAGAAAGAGAACGGCTCTGAAAGCGGTTACGTATTCTCGGCAACCGTCAATTGGGATGCAGCCAGCTACAGCTGGCATCTGGGACGATAACCTTCCAAGCTTACGGATCACGGTGCTGTCAGACCTGTGCACTCCATATGGTCACGTATTGTTCACCATATGAAATTGAGCAGAGCGTTAGAGCAACAGATTGCAGTGTTTGGTGAGAGCGGCAGCGGCAAGACGGTGATGCTTTCGTCGTTCTACGGGGGTACACAGGAGCCCCAGTACCTGCAGAAGAATGTGTTCCATGTGGTGGCCGACGATATTGGCCAAGGCACGCGTCTACACCGAAACTATTTGGGAATGCGGGATTCGGCTCGTGCACCTATGCTCACGCCAACATCCTCCTCCTATAGCTTTTCAGTGAAGTTGAAGGAAGGCGCGAAAGCAAGAGGGATAAAAACCAAACCCTTTGATGCACTCCGTCTGGTGTGGCATGACTACCCTGGCGAATGGTTTGAAAAGGGCGTAAGCGGGCCAACCGAGGCGCAGCACAGGATTGACACTTTCAGGTCTTTGCTTGGCTCTGATACAGCGTTTTTGTTGGTGGATGCTCAACGGTTGTTGGACAATGCTGGCGAGGAAGAGCGATACCTGAAATCGTTGATTTCCAACTTCCGCAACGGCCTTTTGTCGCTCAAAGATGACCTTTTGGAAGAGGGCAAGCCACTCGTCGAGTTTCCGCGCATCTGGGTCATGGCCCTATCGAAGGCTGACCTGTTGCCAGATATGGATGTTTTCAGGTTCAGAGATCTTCTCATTGAGAAGGCCGGGGACGACATGGACCAGCTGCGTAGAGTCCTGGCCCAGCTCGTAGATGGAAACGACGCACTCTCGGTGGGTGAGGACTTCGTACTGTTCTCATCAGCGAAATTCAGCCCTGGCGAAATTGAGGTCAACAAGCGCATCGGTATCGACTTGATCCAGCCCTTGGCAGCGATCCTCCCATTTGAGCGACATGCTAAGTGGGCCCAGGCTGAGCAGCTCCCCAGAAAAGTGGTAGAGAACCTTCTGGATGGGGTTGGAGCACTGGCGGCCGCCCTAACGGGACGCAAATTGGACATTCCTGGTCGGATCGGAGTTCTAGTTAACCTGATTGGTCCGAACGTACTAAGCGGTGCCGTCAATTTGGCCGCAGGCAAGGTTAGGGAGATGAACGCTGATGCGATGGCCAAGAAGGAGTATATGTCCGCGACCTTAACCCGTTTCAAGATGGACCTGGACCAGGCAGAAGAGGACGGCGTTCTTCTGAGGAGCCGCAGATGAGCCTGATCTGGGCGACCCGCGGACAGGCTTGGGGCTTCACATTTCTCCGCGACGGAGGTCTTACGGACCCGCTCCCCACCTATCAGGAGGCGTTCGCCGGCTTAGAAGATGAACCTGAGGTCTGCCGCCGTGTCGGCGAGAAGGTGGTGCTGCGATTTCTGGATCCGGAAGGACGGAAAGACAGAGCGGGAAGGCCGATTCCTCATGATTTCGTCGTATCCGGGGCGGTGGTGGAAGAAATCAAGTCCGTCGCTGATGGGCAAAGGATCGTTTGGCCCGAAGTCGCGTCGGAATACGCGCGGGACTGGTCCAAAACGTCGTCTCCTAGGGCCTGAAAGCCGGTTGACGTAAGAGGCTTAAGCGGATCATGAGCTGGGAGTCGGAGCTCCCAGCTCAGCCAACATCTCCCGCAGCCTGACGCCACCGCTGCTTCGGGCTTCGTCTTCGGTGATTCGCTTCTCGAGATCCAACAGGCTTTCCCGCAGGGACCGTTCCGATTCCGTTAGCGCTTGTTCGTATTCTTCCGCCAGCAGGTATGAATGGCTGTCCGTGGACAGGGTCACTAGCAGGTCCAGGAAAATTTCGAGGGTTCGTCCTGCAGCGGAACCGGAATCCGTGCGGGAGCCCTTCGTCATCGGCATAAGGCTGAGCTTATCGGCCCATATATGCCGGTCCAAGCGGCATCGCCAGTAGGGGACGGGGCGGGACGGCTCGAGGTGGCTTCGTGTCGCCGTTGCTTGGCGCCTTCGGCAACCATACGGATGAATTCCCTTAGCGGAGGAATGAGTTCATCGACGGATGAAATTGGTCAGGCTGCCTCTGGTGACGAAGACGTGTGATTCCCCTACGGGGGATTTGTATGATGTCCAGCCCTTTCGGCCCTTCGTTCCGGCGCTTAGCTGATTGGTCTCTTGGTGCGCGGCCAATAATTAAGGGTGCTCCGGTCGCCCATCAGCTTCTTTGGGGTGCGGTGTCCGAAGGGACCAACTACACGGTCGAACATCTCACCGTCGAGTACGGGTTTTACTTGGAACCCGCGACGGCCGTCTTCGCTCGTTTCCCATGTTCCGGGGACGATTTCAAAAAGGGCACGCGTGACGCTGCGGTGCACGGCAACCACATGCCGTATGCCCTCCCGCTCAACGTGGACCTGGTCGACTTTCCACCAGCAGCGGACGGAGTCGGCAACATGGTCGATCTCTTCCACAAGAGTGTCCTGATTGAACCAGGAAGCTTTGAAACCATATCCGGTCCGCATCGTGCCACCAGGCGTATCCAGCACCTCGTCATTCCAGCTCTTGAGCGTGATGAGAAGCAGCGGGTCGACATCGTAGGACAGCTCTGGTGCGGCGAACTCAGCCACGATGCTGTCGAGTGTGCGAATTCCCTGGCCGCGGCTTGCCTCACGGCGGGCGTTGGTCAGCTGGGCCGCTGTTTCCAGCGGGTAGGAGGGCTGAACGGGGGCAAGCTGAAAGGTCATCAGCAAGTCGATGGCAGCGGCTTCCACCTGTGTGTACTCGCTTCCCATTCCGTAGCGAAGAATCCAAATCTTCGGCTCTAGGCCTGCGCTTCGAATATCTTTGATACTGCTGATCTTGCGAGAGCGTTCTGCGTCCTGCTCTTCTTCTTCGGGAGTGAGAGCTTCGGCTTCCAACCCGTGGGCCAGCATGCGTGAGCCAATTCCCTTCCCAACGTAGAACGGCTGGCGGGTGCGCGGATCTACTAAAAGGTAGACATAACGGCCGAGGAGTGAAGCTACCTGTTCTATGACGCGTGAATCGTGATCAGGTGTAGGTTTGCTGTCCAAGATTTCCCCCATTTGGTAATTGGTGTTACACGATCGCAGGTGCACTTCTAAAAATCCCGGGGACACGTCACCAAATACCGGTTAATTTCCCGCCGCCGCAGCCAGCATTTCGCGGAACGCCGGATTCGGATGGGCATTCGGCAGCACCCGGCGCACATGCTCCAGCGATTCCAGCGGGGTCAGCCCGGCAGCACGCGCCCCATACAAGGCAGCGACGGTCGGGGTCCGCGACTCGGCCCGCACACAGTGCAGCAGCACAGTTTTGCCTTCGGCCCGGAAGCGTTCGACGGCGCCGGCAGCCTCCTGCAGTACAAAGGCGGCATGCGAGTTGGACTCGGGGGACGCGGAGTCCACCAGCCAGAAGGTTGCCTGATCCTCTGGGGCAATGCCGGAAACATCCTCCGTGCCCAGCCGGCAGAGGCTGACCACTGCATCGATGCCCAGCTCAGCCGTCCTGCCGAGTGCGCCGACGCCGCCGAGCCACACGCCGTCGTCGTCCGGGTGCCGGACGAGTACATCGGTCCGGGACCAGGAGCTGTAGTCAAAGTGCGTCGTGCGAGGCCAGGCGTCGGCTTGCCATCCGTTGCCGGCGGCGAGTTCGACGCCGAGGGTCATCAGGTCGCGTGCCCGCAGGCCCGGCCAGCCGTGCAGGTTCCGGCGCCATTCGAACGGGACGGCAGAGAAGCCGTAGGCGGCACCGAGCAGGGAACCGGCGATGGCGGCCACCGTATCGGTGTCCCGGCCGCCGCGGACCGCCTCTTCCAGCGCGGCCCGCAGGTGAACAGGACCGGCACTTTCGGTACGAGTGGTGGAGATGGCGCTCCACGCTCCTTGGAGTGCTTCAACCACCCATCCGTTCTTCGTGAAGTCCCGTGGCCGGGAGCGCTCGGCGGTTTCGATCCGCTCCAACCACAGGGCGGCACGGTCCGGTGGCAATAGCGGCAGCCCGGTGCGGATCTCTAGCTGTCCGGTGAGGACGGCCTCGCGGATGGCAACGCACCACAGGCCGCAGGCATCCTGGGCATCGTCTTCCACGTGGGTCAGCGCGCTGAGCACACCGGCCTGTGCCATCAGCTCGGCCGGCTCCCGGTCCAGGTAGGCCAGGGCCAGGGGAGCGGTGCGCATCAGGGAGCCGTTGCCGCCGCTGCGGCCGGTGCGGGCGTGGAATGCGGATGCGGCGCGGGTGAAGTCGTCTGCCGTGAGATCCGCCCGTCCGTCGTCACCGGCGATCCGCCAGGCGCGGGCAATGACGTTGCTCGTCTGAGAGCCGACGTCCTTGGCGTCGCGTGCCCACGCGGTCCAGGCCCGGACGACGGCGTCCAGCGCCGCCGGGGTGGGGTCGGCGTCGAGCAGCGCGTCAGCAATAGGGATAGCCATGGAAGTGTCGTCAGTCCACTCGGCCGGATCGAACCCGAACGGCCCGCCGCCCTTCATTGTCACTTCGGCGCCGTCGGGTAGTGGGGCATCGAATTCGTAGCCGGCGCCGAGGGCGTCTCCGGCGGCGAGGGCCACGAGGACGCCTGCGGCGCGGTCATTCTGCTGGGAGTTGAGGTTCATACGGCATCCAGAGTGAATAGTGAATGGTTTTAGCGCATTTCTGCGCTAACAGGTTCCAGTATGCACGCCTTGCATCTTTTGCGCAAGATTGAGATAAATAGGGGTATGAGTGAGTCCCGCACACCCCCGTCCCTCCTGGAGTACCCGCGGCCCTCGGTCGCCGTGGACACCGCAGCCCTGACCGTGGACGGGGGTGAGCTGATGGTCCTGCTCGTCCGCCGGCGGGAGGAACACCGAACGCGGGGGTGGGCGCTGCCCGGCACCTTCCTGAGGGAACGCGAAACCCTGGCGGACGCCGTCCTGCGTTCGCTCCGGGACAAGGCAGGCATTGAGGGGCGGGTGCCGCAGCAGCTTCACGTCTTCGATGATCCGGGCCGGGATGACCGGGGCTGGACACTGTCCGTCGCGCACGTGGACGCAGTGCCGTTCTTAGATCTGAAGCAGCCGCTGCAATCCAACGACGTCCAGTTGGCCTCGGTCACGGTGGACGCGGACCTGATTGCGGGGCTGCCCTACGGTCACGCAGACATGGTGCGCCTGGCGGTGGAGCGTCTCCGGCAGGACTATCTGCAGACCCCCGATCCCGCCGGCTTGCTGCCCGAGCCCTTCACGTTGAAGGACCTCCGGGACCTGCACGAGGCGGTGGCCGGCCGGCCGCTGATGCGGGACACCTTTCGCCGGCTTATGGAACCGCAGCTGACGGGCACAGGGCTGGTGTCCGACGGCGCCCGCGGACGGCCGTCACGGTTGTGGCGTAGGGGACAAGCAGCTTAGGTATGATTCATCAGCCCCCGCACAATCCGATAAATGCGCCCAGCTCCTCCAGCGCCTCCGGCCGTGTGGGCATGTACCGGGTGAGTTCGGGGGAGCGGATGATGACGGCACGCCACTGGCCTCTTGAAACCGCCACATTGATTCTGTTGCGATTGAGGAGAAACCCCATTCCTCGAGGTGCTTCTGAGGGTGCCGAGCAAGCCATCGATACGATCACGACCGCTGCTTCCTGCCCTTGGAACTTATCCACAGTTCCAACGCGGACCGCAGTTTGCCCCCCGGCATCCAAGACCGTCCTAATGAGGTTGACCTGCGCGTTATAGGCGGCAACTACCAAGATATCGGGCTGCTCCAAGGGACGGGGTGTATCGGCGCCCTCGGTCCAAATAGCGCCGATATGCCGTCGTACCTGGGCAAGCACTTCATGTGCCTCCTCGACAGATGATGTCGAATTACCTTGGTGAAGCACGGGTACCGTCTCAACCCCCGACGGTAAGTCCGCTAGATGGCGGGCAGCAGCTTTGGGCGCGGAGTCGAGCTTTCCGTCGTAGGCCAGCAGAGACACTGCCCTACATAGGTCCGGATGCATCCGCCAACTGTCGGCAAGGAAGTAACCGAACTCCGGCTGGAGGGTGGCATGGCCGGCAGAGAGCCATCCCAGTGCGGAGACATCCACAGGTTCCGGATGGGTTCCCTGCGAGACTTGTGGCAGCTGCTGAGGATCTCCCAGGAGCAGCAACCGTTTGGCCGCGCGGCTGACCGCGAGCATGTTCGCCAAAGAAAACTGGCCTGCCTCGTCGATGACCAGCAGATCTAGGGCCCCTTCGGCTACGAGCGACCCGGTCATCGTCCACGCTGTGCCGCCGATCAAGCACCCGCCCTCTGACGCCAGCAGTTTGCTGAGCGCGGGATCGGTTCGAGATTCCCACGGTACCTCCGACCGCCCTGTCTTTTTGGCGACGAGTTCAGGGGGCAACCCGGCTTTCTGAATGGCGGCGCTGAGCATATTGTCGACGACGGCATGGGACTGTGCGACGACGCCGATCTTCCACTTGTGATTCACCACCAGTTCTTTGATCACATGGGAGCCGACGTGTGTTTTTCCCGTACCGGGCGGGCCTTGGACGGCTAGGTAGGAGTTGTCCAGAGCCTGCACCGCGGCTGTGATAGCGCCGACGTAATCGTGATCGACTACGGCAGGCAGCGTTGTGGCTCCGCGAAGCCTGGGAACAGCACGCCGGAGCAGATCGACACCGGGGTGCTGGAGCAACCCGGGCAGTGCCTTCCCGGTTGATTCCGCCAGTTCCTTCAGGGCTTTCCGGATGTTTCGAGTGTCGATGGGATTCCCCGGCGTCACTGCTGCGGGAAGTTCCAAGAACGGATCTGCGCCTTTTGGCAAACGCTCGCTCAAGGTGATCACTGTGCGCTCACCGTCGGACGCCATTTCCTTGATAGTGCCCTGAAAATGGCCGGAACGGAGGTTGCTGCCGTCGTCCGTGAGGCGGAGGTGTTCGGGCAGGGGGACTTCGTACATACAGAAAAGATCCTTGACGCCGGTGCCGGTTGAAAGGCTGGATCCTTCAGCGAGGGTGCCGGTGAGCGTCAGCTCACGGGCTAGGGAGCTGCGGGGCGTAGGTTTCTCCCAGCTTGTGACTCCTTCGACTGACTCCACAATGAAGTTGTCCCGTGAACCTGACCATTCACTAACCGGCTGATTGAGTCGGTCGAAGTGTCCCCACCAGAACTGCTTGTCTTCTCGGCGGTGGTATCCGGTGGCGGCGGCAATCATGGCAACAGCCCGGTCGTCCGCGGAATCCATCTGTCCGTCGCCATTTCGGGACACATGGTCCAGCAGCCGTTGTTCTTCAGGACTTGGGGGTTCGGCCTCCCTGGCTTCTTGGCGGTCCCAGGCAGGGGCGGGGGAAATGCCCCGGTCCGCAGCGAGTTTCAGGAGCCAATCCCGCAGCTCCAGTGTCGAGAGGCAGTCGTATTCGTTGTAATCAGCAATGCTGGAAAGGATGCCGGCTGCGAGACTGGTGTTTCCCTCGTCCAGGGCCTCACGATACTGCGCGTAGGCGACCACTGAGGCGCCTGCATCGGTTACATCTCCTGCTCTTAGATTGGTGCCCATGTACAACGGCTCAAGTTTCTTGATGCTGTAGGACTTCTCCGAGATCAGCAGGCTGTGGCGCACGACGTCATACAGGTCTATCAGCACATTGTCGCGAAGCAACTGGTCCACCATGTCTTCGCCGATCACGTGTATGAGGGACAGCCGGCGGAGGGCTGCCTTTTCATAGTCCGCGTAGTGATAAACGTGCATCCCGGGGTATTGACGGCGCCGCTCGGTGACATAGGTCAGGAAATCGGTGAAAGCGCGGCGTTCTTCACTCCTGGAGTGGGCCCAGAAGGGCTTAAACGGAGGATTGCCTCCTGCACCGGAGGGCTTTTCAACAACTCCAAAGAGGTATTCAAGCCCCCAACTGCCACTCTGTGGGTCCTGCCAGAGCGGATCACCTTCGAAATCGAAGAAGATGTCGCCGGGATCCGGCGCCGGAATTCTGGCCAGCATGCGCTCGTCCACAACCCGGTAGCTAAGCTGTTGCTCGGTGTCGTTCTTGGGGTAGGAGACGCTGCCGTCTTTTTCTCCGAGTCCTAGCTGCATCTGAGCCTGGTCCCGTAGCTTGCGGAGGGGGCCGACGGCTTGAGAGTCAGGAAGGGCGGCGAGCTGGTCAATCGTGTGTATGCCTGCTTCCATAAGCTTTTTCCGCCGGACAGTGCTCATTCCCCCCACCAAAAGCACATCTCGGTTCTGCTCGACTTCTTCTTGGCAGTAATCGCAGCGACCGCACGAGGTGAACCGGGAGTCATCAAAGACGGCGGGTTTGCCTTCTGCCCGATGCCGCGCAGTTAGTTCCAAGAACCTGTTCCTGCGTTCGCGAAACACCGGCAGAATATCGGCGACTCGGTGGCTGGTTCGCTCACCCGTACCCAGGATGAGGGTGGCGGTTGGTGATGTTGTGATTCCCGCCTTCACGAGCTGGTCTGCGTAGGCGGCAAGTTGGAGCAACGCTGTGGTCTTGGCGTGCCGGGCCAGCTTGGTATCGAATACCGCATACTCACTGCCGTCTCGGACCAGGAAGTCGGAGCGGCCGTGGAAGGAGCCATCAAAGAAGGCTGCCTGGAAGACGACGTTAGCCCCGGACCGCAGGGCGGCTATGGATTCCTCGTGCTTGGCCTCCAACGTGGAGCGCTCCGTGTCGGGGGCAACGTCTACTTCGTAGACTCCGGACGAGGTCTGTGGATTCCAGCTACCGAATTGCTCGTAGAACTGGTTGAGGACGCGCAGCTCGTGGGCGTCACCGAGTTTCGCGGCCTGAGCCATGAGCGCATCCGTCTCAAAGTCGGCTCGCTCGCGGCGGCCGAGCCGTTCATCCAGCTTGCGCAAGACCTGGTACTCACACTCGGCGGCGGAGACGAGATCACTGGCGGAAAAAACCAGGTCCTGTGGCGCTGAAGGTGACAGTGCTTCAATCAAAAACATTCTTTCCCCCTGTTTGCTCAAATCCGGTAAGGGAGCGTACAGAATCCTGGCCGGCTTTGGTTTATGGAAACCCTAGCCGACCATTTCGGTCGAAGCCCGCGACGCTCTGCGTGCAGCCCGAGGAGAGCCCCTGATAGGTCAAAAACTTTTTTTGTAACTCGGGAATCCCTGAGCGATAAGGACAGACTCGCCTGTG
Source organism: Arthrobacter sp. Y3225209 (assembly GCF_059090685.1). Taxonomy (NCBI): domain Bacteria; kingdom Bacillati; phylum Actinomycetota; class Actinomycetes; order Micrococcales; family Micrococcaceae; genus Arthrobacter; species Arthrobacter sp. Y3225209. Next base: position 53,575 of record NZ_JBNHFW010000003.1, on the reverse strand, counting down.
GCAGGGGAGCCTCTGTACCCAGACAGCTCTAGAGGGAACCGGTCTGGGTAACGGACGGCAACTGCGGCTGCCACTCCTGCATCAAGCCCATGGCACGCTCCAGCTCCGGACCGCCGGCCTCGGCGATGAGAGCTGGGTCACCCACCACCACCAGCAGGCAACGGGCCCGGGATAGGCCCACATAGAGCAGTTCGGCGGCCCGGCTCATGTCCTTGAACCCGTTCACGCAGAGAATGACCACTGACCGTTCCAGTCCCTTGAACCCCAAGACGTGCCCGTAGAACTCTTCCTCGTCGTCGTGGAATGCCTTCCAGTACCCGACGGGGTCGTTCTCGAATTCCTTGTGGATGTCATGCCGGTTCTTCGTAGTCAGGAACGCAATCTGGTTGTTGGCCCATCCTTCGTCGATCAGGGCGTCAACGCAGTCCCCGGCCACGCCGATGGCGTACTCAGTGGCACACGGCACGAGCCGCACCGGGAGCCCGTCGCCCCCGCGCGGCGCGAAGTGCTTGCCGGCAAAGCCCTTGAATGTCTGGGCGATGCGTTTGGTGTTCCGGAGGTTCTCGTCGATGTGCAGGGTGACCAGCCCAGCGGTGGGATCAAGTGCGGTGCCTGCAGCCAGGGAGTCCCACCGGCCGTAGACATTCTGGCGCTCGTCCATGAAGGCGTAGATTTCCCCGTCGTCGGGATCCCGGAGGCAGGCGAGCAGGCTTTCCCACCACAGCGGTGCGAAATCCTGCGCCTCGTCGATGACAATGGCATCCAGCTTCTGCTCCGCTGGAAGCCCGGCTGCGAGATCCTTCATCAGGGCGGGCATGTCGTCATCGAAGTAGGCCTGTCCGGAGCCGTTGGGAACGCCAAGGGATACGGCGTAGTCGTGGAACTCGCCCACGTGCACGGGTTTGGCCTGCCGCCAGCCGGCGACCTGCCGGCGCAGGTGCTCGGCGAGGCCTCGGTTGTAGCAGAACAGCCCCACCCGCTTCCCCTCCTTGGCCAGTCGCCTCGCCTTCTCCACGGCCAGCCAGGTCTTGCCGCTGCCTGCCCCGCCCACAAACCGTGCCCGGGGGATGGACCGGCTGCAGTCGAGCAGGACCTTCTGCCGTACGGTGAGCTGTTCCTGACGGTCTTCCAGCTCCAACGCACTCAGCGACGGGGTGGCCTCGGCCTCGAGGTTCCCGGACAGCAGCCGGGCGATACGACCGGCGTAGCTGAGTGCCAGCGGACTTCCGCCCTGGGCCTGGGTCTCGATGGCGGCACGTAAGCGTTCGCTGACGTCCGCCAGATCGTCGGGGTCCAGGATGAGCGGCCGCGGGACGCCGTTCATTTCCCAGTCGCGGGGTACGGGGCTGTAGGGGAACGCTGCCATGTAGGCGAACCTACTGACCAGTGGTGATCCGAGCTGGTCGGTCGCCCACATTTTGAAGGCATGCTGCGCGCCTTGGGACTGTGCGATCGGGCTTGGGATTCTGTGCGGTCCTTGCCGGTCGGACTGGTACCACTGGCCCTGTTGGACGGAGAGCAAGCCGCCTTTGACTTCGATCGCCGCCAGCCCGACACCCGGCCACAGCACCAAAATGTCGATTTCGTGTTCAGCCCGCCCGTTGCGCACCTGGACGGAGTGTGCCAGTACGACGTCGTCGGGCAGCTGGGCGCGCAGGGCGTCCCAGACTGCCTTCTCGGCGAGATGGCCGTCGTTAAACATCGGTTCTTCGGGTATGCACTCCACGGTTCCCCCTCGTGTGCCGGCGGTGCGCCAGGTGTTGTGAGCAGGTTACCGTGCTGCAACCCGGATAATGAGGACTTCCGCATAGCGAGGTGAAGGGCCGTAATGCAACAGGCAGAAGAGGGAACCATTGGTTACGCGCAGATCAATGCTTTGTCATGGCGGGTCGCAAGTGAGCTGGCTAGACGGGATCCCGCGGTTTTCGTAGGACGAACGGGGTACGGCGGCGGGGCCTCCCAAGTCGACGCCCTGATGCTCACCAATGGCACTGGCATCACTTATGACGCACGGCGTAGGGGCAGTGGGCTTTCCGCAAGCGTCGACCACGGTGACCATTTGATGATCCCTTGGGACAGGGCACTTCAAATGCGAAGTGCGCGGGATATTGCTATGGCTCTTGAGATGTCAGCCGGCGTTCATCTGCCTTTCAAGGCTCCCGCTACCAGCGGACGTGCCCTCGGATATCGGCTTATTGCTTCAATTCTGGAGATGACGCTGGGCGACCGCCGTTCCTGGCAGGTATACGAGACTGAAGGGGGGCCTCTTGCGGGGCCGCGGGAGGAGGTACTCGCCCGCCTCCAGAACTACGAAGACACCCGATGGGTTCTGCGGCGCGATGAGGAACCCATAGCGATCGTCGATAATTTTGGTTTCCTCAAAGTTGACGGGAACATCGTTGACCTGAGCGCCAGATACCAAGAGCTAAATCGGAGCATTTTCGCACTGACCATGGACGTCTTCGGCGGTCTGCTTCCGTAGTCCTCTGCCGCGGGTCTACTCCGCTTCCGGCGGCGCCGTGGCAGCGTGCCACTCCATAAAGTCCGGATCGGAACACGCCCGCCCATACCGCAGGCCATGGATGACCGCAGCGGTGGCAGCCACGGCGCCGAACCGTTCGCTGTACCAGTTCGGGCAGTCCTCGTCCGGCGGGCTCCAACCGGCCTCACGCAAGATGTCTCCGTGCAGCGGCCATGTGTCGCCGGGAAGGTAGGTGTTGGACACTATCTCGCACCAGAAGTAGTCGTCTTCGCGGGCGACCTGCGCGTAGGGAGACACCGCGTCTTCGATTTCCTGTCCGTATTCAATGGACACGAAATCCCCGTCCTTGAGCCACTTGATTTCCTCGTGGATGGATTCGTGGAAGGCATCCCAAGTTTTGTCCTTCACTCGGTCGCCCCACTTTCGGGGGCTTGCCGCTCACGTTCGTACGCCCAGATGGCGTGGTCCAATTCCGTGGGAGTGGCATCAAGATGGTCGGCAACCTCGTGCAGCAGAGAACGCGCCTCGGCAGGCGTTAGATCTCGACCCAGTCCTCGGCTTACGAAGCGAAGAATCCATCGGTCTGCCTTCACTCCCGGCTTACCGAGCAGCATGCCGAAGTATTCCCAGGTCACCGGGCCGAGGCCGTGGACGCATGTGTAGGCCCGTTTCTGGGCCGGGTCGTGCGGATCGAGGTCTGAGGCCGTTTTCACTCCGAGAGCCAGCAGGTTCCCAGCGGCTTCAACGATCGCCGATGCTTTGGTGCGTCCGCTAACCTTCTGGTCGGTGAGGACAGCCTGCAGCTCGTCTGGATCGTAGGCGGTCAACCGTGCCAGATCATTCGGCCGGTCTGTGCCAACTGCCTTTCGATAGCGGGAGACCGCGCCGCGGACCCCGTTTTCCGGTGTCCCGTACTGAGCGGCGATGCTAAGTACGGCGTCAATCAAGGCAGCTTCGATTTGCTCCGGCCAGCCGCCGGGCCACGGCTTCCATGTGTCACGCGGAAGCTCAGCCTGGACGAATTCAACCAGAGTGGAGATGTCAGATTCAGACAAGGTATTTCCTTTTCATAGGGGTGTTCGAGGAGGTTGGCTCGGCCTGGAATTCGCACTTACCGCCGGAGATTCGCAAAGGGCAGCTGGCCGTAGGCCACGAAGAACTCCCCCAACAGTTCGTCCTCGACGGCCTTAGCGGAACGGTCGGTAACCGGAAGCCAGGCGATATGTAGGTCCCGGGAGTTGGAGAGTTGCCATATGTACCGCCCGCCCTTGTGGCCGACGGGTAGACCTTGGCCGAACTTGGCGAACTCGCTGATACGCTTCCGCAGACCTCGGGTGCCGTTCGTACCCGCATCGGCTTTGCCGATAAAGCGTCGGTGCATCCCACAAGCGGCCCTTGAGCTTGGCAGGATCATCGGTCGGATCCGCGCCCTTGAACCATCCCTCAACACTGGTGTCGAGCACCTCGTGCGCACTGTTCGTGCTTTGCAGCACTGAGTACACACCGGGCTCGCGAGGAACGGCCGACAGATCGAGGTCTCCGAACGCCTTAAATCCGGTGAAGCCCCGCCTTCTTAGATCCGATTCATTGAATGCACCCACATTAACCACGCGTCCTCCTCAAAACCTCGGCACCGCTGGCGCGGCAGAAAATGAGCACCAATTCGCTGACCTCTTCACCAGTGGCCCTGCTGGGCCTGGGCCACTGCCTCGGCCAGGTCCTGCAATGCGTTTGGTGCGCTGGTGGACGCCCGCGGCCGAGGGCCTGCGCTCGGTGCTGAACCGGCACCGGATGAATCTGTACTCAATGAACTCCCCCTTGTTATTAAGTGCACTCAACCTAGCAGCAGGTGCTTACTAGTCCTGGGTCACTACGCCGCGTCGTCGGACGCTTCCGATTCATCTTCGGCGCCCGGTGCCATCCCGTCGCCGTCGTAGAGGTACGCCCAGAGCACGCTGCATCGGGAGGGGTGGCGCAGTTTCTTCATGGTCTTGGATTCAATCTGCCGGATGCGTTCCCTCGTCACGCCGTACAACTGACCAATGGCATCGAGGGTTTTCTCTTCCCCATCAACCAACCCGAAACGAAGGGCGATCACCCCTGCTTCCCTTTCGGAGAGGGTGTCCAGCACGCTGTGGATTTGTTCCGTCATCAGTTGATGAATGATTGGATCGGCGGTGTCGAGCCCGAACGGGTCCCAAAGCTGTTCGGACATGGCTTCCATGCCACCCCGGCCGTTGGGGACTTCGAGCTCAAGCGAGATCATGGGCTTGTCGGCGGAAAGCAGCGCCGTGATTTGTTCTACCGACATACCAGTCCGCGAGCTAAGGTCATCGAAACTAGGTGCGTCCCCCAACGGGCCAGGCTCTTGCTGGGCAGTCCACAGTTTTTGCAACTTCTCAACCACGTGAACAGGCAATCGAATCGTGCGAGCCTGATCCGCCAGTGCACGGGTGATAGCTTGTCGAATCCACCATGTGGCGTAGGTCGAAAACTTGTTGCCGAGCCGGTAATCGAATTTGCGGACGGCCCGGTGGAGGCCCAAATTTCCTTCCTGGATTAGATCCAGAAAATCCAAGCCCCTGCCAATATGCCCCTTAGCCAGCGAAACTACGAGCCTCAAGTTGCAGTTCAGCAGCCGGTCAGCTGCCAGCTGCCCTGCATGCCTCAACGCTTCAAGTTCGCGGATTTCGCGTCTGGGGCGGAAGACAGTCTGATCTGACAGCAGGTGAGCAGCATAAAGGCCAGCCTCGATCTCCTGCGCGAGTTCAACTTCCTCTTCGGCCGTCAGGAGCCCGTACCCTCCAACACGGCCCAGATAATCATGAACGGGGTCCGGGGATATCTTCACCGTTTTACGAAGCACCTCGGGCCAGTCGTCATCCCAATCATCAAGTACGAAGCCCTGTGGCCATGGCTCTTCGGAAGTCTCGGTCTGGGAGGCAGCGCTTTCCTCCGTATGCTCCGGAACCGGGACGTCAAAGAGCTCCAACTGTTTCATCGGTTCCAGGACCGGCGGATTGAGGAAGTCCTCGAGTCGTTTGAGGTCGGTCTCGAGGTCGAAGAACTCCACGTTCCGGGCAAACGGGAGCACGCGGCCCAAGAATTCTTCACCTTGGACATCTGGGTCCTCGACGGTCCCCTTCGAATAGAGCACCACCAAGCGCCCCGCCCGCCCATCCACTTTCTTGCGGATGACGCGGCCGAGCCGCTGAACCATTTGACGTCGGCTGCGGTTGGCCGCCACGATGATGCCCAGATCTGCTTCCGGAACGTCAACACCCTCATCCAGGAGCCGTGGCGCGGCAAGGAGTTGGGAAGCACCACTTCGGAAATCGGTCAGCCCCTGCTGCCGGTCGGCGTCCGACATGCCGCTGAAGATAACAGAGGCGCTTGTGCCCATGGATGAATACACCTGCTGGGAACGGCGAGCGGACTCCTGAGTTTGGGTGAATACCAACGTGCCATTTGAACGGTCTACCGTTTCCTTCAGGGCTGCCAACGCGTGGTACTTCGTTCGGGCATCTGCCAAGAGAGTGAGTCGGGAGGCCATGGCGCGCATATACCTACGGGCTACCGTGGCTTCACGTGTTTGGGATTCGGACGCTGCCAACGTGGCCACTGCAGCGATAAAGGCGTGGAACGGGCTTCGCGGTACTTCGGCGTAGGTCGTGAGAATACGCGCAGATTCCGTCAACGTCGCCGAAAGTTCATCGTAGTTCTCACGTTCACCGGGAGTTAACTCCACACCGACCAATGCGATATCGAACGGAGCAATAACCTTATCCCGGAGGGCCCGGTCGTACCAGAGCGTGTACACAACGCCGCCGAAATAGGGGGAAAGGACCGCCTCATGCTGCTGATCCGTTCGTTCATAGGTCGCGGTGAGTCCTAGCCGCCAGGCGTAACCCTCCTGCAAGGCATTAGTAAACATCGGCGCGGCATACCGGTGGCATTCATCGGCAATGATCAGTCCGGCTTTATGGCTACGCAGGGTCGCCCGATTCGACGCAGTGTGAACAATCGCCACCAGCACATCGACTTCGTCGAGTGAGTCAGTCTGGCCGTTGCCAAGTGCCCCGCGTCGAACCCGGGGCAAATCAGCCCGAACCGCTGACAGCCACTGGCGCTGCAATTCAGCAGTGGGGACGAGGATGAGTACCTTGATTCCCTGGCGGACGGCTTCAAACGCCGCCGCGATTCCGACCTTTGTTTTGCCCGACCCTGTAACTGCCTCGATCACTCCACATCTGGCATTCGAGTGCCAAGCCTTCAGGGCTTCCTGTTGCCATGGGTAAAGGAAGGCATAGTCGTAGCCGGTTGGTACCCCTTCACTGGTGGCCCCCGGGGCTCCCTCGGAACCGGTGATGAGCTCGGTCATGTTTCCCCAATGCAAAGACGGACGGAATTGTGATGCAGAGATGGTGCGATGAGAGTCACACTAGGACTCGGAACTGACATTCCTGGAATTGCAGCCAGAAAAAACTTTTTGTAACCCTGGGCATAACTTTTGTAAGTTCCTGGCTGCAGGACCGCCCGCAAGTTACCGATCGGTATATTCTGGCTGAGCGACGTCTGGGGAGGCGCCGATCGAGCATAGGGAAGTGGCATGGCGTTATCCAACCGGGAGTTCATCGGGAGAACCCTCGAAATCTTGTCCAAAGGGCTGGAACCCTATATCGATCGGGCGATGGCTGAAGTCTCGCCGGGAGTCGATTGGCCATCGCTTCTATCCCGGAAAGACGAGCTGGCGGGCCGCGGACTCAAGACGTACAAGGCGAGCGACGTCCAGACCCAGCTCCGGGTACTAACCGAGCGTCTCGGTCCCCTCGGTTACCCTTTTGCCCTCCCGCAGGAAGCAGGCGCCTACGCCAAGGAACTGCGCCAGGTCCGCAACAACTGGGCTCATAACGAGCCGTTCTCGGACGACGACGTCGTCCGTGCCATAGATACGTCGTGGCGGCTCATGCGGTGGATGCGACTGGACAAGCAGGCTTCGGACGCCCAGGAACTGCTCAAAGACTTCCGAGCTAGGGACACGGCCTCGCCACCGGCGCCTCCCGCCCCCGTACCCGCCCTTCTCCAGCCCCGCCCCGACTTCCCCACGCCCGCCCCCGTACCTCTGTCCTTGGAGAAGGAAGCCCTACCCACCCAGCCGGCGCAACTCCCTCCCGAAACTTCCGATCTTTCGCGGCCCGAGGCAACTCCGCACGTCACCGTCACCCTGGAAACGGCGTCAGAACTCAGCTACGCCATGTCCTACAACGGCGGGCAGGTCATCAACCGGCTCGTCGTCGCCAACCCAGGACCCGAGATCCGCGGAGCGGTGCTGCAACTGTCGCTTACCGCGGAGATCGGCTTGATGTCCAGGACCAGCGAGCATTACCTGGACATTCCCGCCGGCGGTTCCATCACCCTGTCCAGCCCAAATCTGCAGGGCGATCCCGCCGTGATGCTGCAGCTCGAAGACCGGCAACGCGGCACCGTCCGAGCCGAACTCAAGGCAGAGAACGGCGTCGTGGCGTCCGCCAGCCGGGAGATTGAACTGCTGGGGGCGCAGCACTGGAAGCTGCGCCGAGGACTGCTGGCACTGGAATCCCTCGCGGCCTTCGTCCAGCCCAACCATCCGGAAATCGCGAAGCTGTGCTCGGAAGCATCCGACCTCCTGAAGGCGGAGACCGGCAACAGCGCGTTGAACGGCTACCAGTCCGGATCCGAACGCGCCGACGCGATTGCCTGGGCCATCTTCCGGGCGGTCCAGAATCGCGGCGTCCGCTACAGCGAACCTGCGCCGTCCTGGGGCCGGCACGCCCAGCGGATCCGGACGCCGGAACAGGTCCTCAATGGCCAGTTCGGCACCTGTATGGATACCACCGTGATCCTTGCCGCGGCGTTGGAATTCGCCGGCCTTCAGGCGAACCTCTGGCTGATGGACGGACACATTTTCGTTGGCTACTGGCGCGATGAACGCAATTTCCAGACCCCCGCACTGGAAGAAGCCGCCTACCTGGTCAACGAGGTAGATCTGGGCAATATCCGCCTCATGGAATCGACCATGGTCACGGACGGCGGTGAAACTCTCCGGCCGGAGGACGTGCATGACGCCGCGTACAAGCGCTACCTCACCGGAGAGATGGAGGACGTCCGCGGGGTTGTGGACATCTTCGGCGCCCGCAGCGCCGGCATCCGACCTATCCCGGCCCGGCTCACCAACGTGGGCGGAAAAGTCGAAGTCTACGAGTACATGCCCCCGCGTCCGGTCACTCCATCCGTGCCCCACGCCCGTACCAAGGGATCAAAGGACAGGACAGAAGCCAAACAGCTTCCCCCACGCATCAGTCAGTGGAAGAACGCGCTGCTTGACCTCAGCCTGCGGAACCGGCTCATCAACTTCACCAAGACAGCGCGCTTCCCGCTGGCGGTGCCGGATAACCGGATTGGCCAGTTCGAGGACCTGATCAGCGATGGAATCCCGATCACGCTGGCGGCGTCCGACGACGTCGCCGCCATGCAGCGCGAACGCGGTATCCGCTACGGCCGTGACCTGCCACAGGAACAGCTCGCGGACATGCTGACCAAACGGCACGCGGTTTTCGCGGACGTCACCGAGGCCGGGTACCAGACGCGGATGCGCAACCTCGCGTACAAGGCACGAACCCTCGTCGAGGAAACCGGCGCAAACAACCTCTACCTTGCGTTGGGCTCGCTGGTATGGAGCCTGGACGGGAAGGAACTGCGGTCCCCGCTGGTCCTGGTACCCGTACAACTGCGCCCGACGTCGAAACAGGGTCCTTACGAGGTGGTCCTGGACGAGACGGGCGGCTCGACGCCGAACTACTGCCTACTCGAAAAGCTCCGCATGGAACACGGGATGGAGATTCCCGGGCTCGCGGAACCGGAAGAGGACCACTCCGGCATCGATCTGGACGCCGCGCTGGGCGCCGTTCGATTTGCCGTGCAGGCCAAGGGACTGCCGTTCCGGGTGGAACCCACCGTGGACCTGTCCATCCTGCAGTTCGCGAAATTCCGTCTATGGAAGGATCTGGACGAGCACTGGGAGGAGCTGTCCAAGAACGCGCTGGTCCGGCACCTCGTCGATACACCCACGGATCCGTTCACCGATCCCGTCACCACGGATGCGAGCGAAGACCTCGACGAACTGGCGGCGCGGGTGCCCATCCCGGCTGACTCATCCCAGTTACAGGCAATCTCCGAAGCAGTAACAGGGAAAACCTTTGTCCTGGAAGGACCTCCGGGCACTGGCAAGTCCCAGACCATCACCAACCTGCTGACCCGCGCTGTCGTTGACGGGAAACGGGTCCTCTTCGTGGCGGAAAAACGAGCCGCGCTGGAGGTCGTGCAGAAGAGGCTCGACGACGTAGGCATGGGCGTTTTCTCGCTGGACCTCCATGACAAGGGGAGCAAACCGGCAGCGGTCCGTGAACAGATTCGGCGTGCACTGGACCACCGTGCCGACCCGGACCGCCAGGGCCTGGATGCCGCGATGAGCGAACTGACGAAGGCACGGCGCGGCCTGGTGCGCTATGCCGCACGCCTTCATGACGAAAACAACGCCGAGCTCTCGCTCTACACCGCCCGGACCAAGGAGCTCGCAGTCGGGGACGAGACTGACCCGCTCGTCGTCCCGGAATACTTCGTTGAAAAGACCAGCATCGACCAGCTTCAGCAGCTGAGGTCCCTGCTGGCCGAACTCCCGGACGTGGCCGATCCCGCCTCCCCGGGGGACCGCACCCCATGGGGGTTCATCAACCGGCCCCTCACGAAAGCCAAGGCTGAGGCGGTAGGCGACGCGGCCCGCCGGTTCCAGGCTGCGTTGGACCGGGCCACGGCGGATGCCGAATTCGCGCGGGTGGTGGAATCGGCACGTACCCTGGCCGACCTCGGCAAGCTGCGGGACGTGCTGGCCGCCGGCAGCTTGGACCTGGACCTGTTGGACGAAGTGGCCTCCTCCCGGTGGGACAACGCCATCGAGGGTTTGGGGAGCCATGTCACCGCCTTTATCGGCGCGGCCCATCCGGGACTGGACAAGGTGGTGCCCGAAGCCATCGACCTGCCAGTGGCGGATCTGCACGCCCAGGCCGTTGCTGCAGCGGGATCCGGCTTCTTCGGGCGGAAGAAACGCCTGATCGCTGTTCGGGACCAGTTGGCCACTTACATCCGCCCCGGAGTTGTGGTGAAGCCCAAGGAAGTTCCTGCCCTCACCGAGGCGCTGCTTATGGTCCAGGGCGCCGCACGTGGCCTGGCGGGAGAGGCGGCATCGGTTCCGGGTGTTCGCCTGCCGGAGTCCTGGAACCCGTTGACCGAGGCCGGTCAGCAAATACTACGGAATTCGGTCGAATGGCTTCGCTGGGCATCGGATCTGGTCAAGGTCACGGGTAAGCCGGGCGAGCAGACCTTCCTGGAGGTGATCCGAACCTACCTCCGCAAGGAACGACAGGTGCCCGAGAGGCTGACGAAGACCGCGGTCGACCTCGCGCACGCGGCAGCCGAGATGTTCCATGCTGCCGGAGTGGGCCCCAAGGACCTTGAAACCTGGCTGGGTGGCTTCACGCTGGTGGAGCGCTGGAACCAGACCAGCCGCGGCCGCGACGTCGATCGTCCAGGGCTTCCGTCACTTGCCCGCTGGCTGGACTTCATTGGGGCGCTTGACCGCCTGAACAGCGCCGGTCTGGGGGAGGCCCGGGAGCAGCTCAAGTCCGGGACGATTCCGGCCGACGACGCCGTCAGCGCCTTCGAACGCGGACTCGCCCTCGCTGCCCAAAGCGAGCGTTCGGCGGCGACCGGGCTGAACGGGTTCGAAGCACGCAGGCACGAAAAGATGATCGACCTTTTCATCACCCGCTCCGCCGCCATCCGGCAGCAGCTGAAGGTCGCTGTGCCGGCCGAAGTACTGGCTCAGCGCAGCTTCAATCCGCAGTCGGGTGCGGGACAGATGGGTAAGCTGCAACGCCAGCTAAGTGCCAAACGCGGGATGAAGGTCCGTCCCCTGCTGGAGAACTTCGGGGAACTGATCACCCGGATTACCCCTTGCGTGCTGGTCAGCCCCGATTCGGTGGCCCGCTTCTTCCCGGCAAAGTCAGAGTTGTTCGATTTGGTGGTCTTCGATGAAGCATCACAGATTCGGGTGGCCGACGCCGTCGGTGCGATGGGACGCGGACGTTCCGTCGTCGTCGTCGGCGACAGCAAGCAGATGCCGCCGACATCCTTCGCCGAAACCAGCCTGGACCGGGACGACGAAGAGGACGACGCAGTGGACACCGTGGCGGATGAGGAGTCCATCCTATCCGAGTGCGTGTCCGCACGGGTACCGCGGCAGTGGCTGACCTGGCACTACCGCAGTCAGGACGAGTCACTGATCGCCTTCTCCAACCAGCAGTACTACGACAGCAAGCTCTCCTCCTTCCCGGCACCCGTGCACGGCAGTGCCAGTGCCGACGTGGACGGGTACGGCGTGAACTTCATCCGCGTAACCGGCGGGCACTTCAACCGCACCGGCAAAGGCAAGCTGCTCCGCACCAACCCGGTGGAGGCAGAAGCAGTGGTGATGGAGATCCGCCGGCGTTTCCTCGCCTCGCCGCAGGTGTATCCCTCGGTGGGCGTGGTGACCTTCAACCTGCAACAACGCGCCTACATCGAGTCGCTGCTGCGCGACTCCGACGATCCCCGGATAGCCGCAGCGCTGGATGCGCCGGACGGGCTCTTCGTGAAGAACCTGGAGAACGTGCAGGGTGATGAGCGGGACACCATCCTGTTCTCCACGGGCTTCTCGAAGAACGAGAAGGGCTACCTGCCCCTGAACTTCGGTCCGTTGAACCGCAGCGGCGGTGAACGCCGGCTCAACGTGGCGGTGACGCGTGCCCGGCGGCAGGTCATCGTGTTCTCCAGCTTCGATCCGTCTGACCTGCGGGCGGAGGAGACCTCATCGCTGGGGATCAAGCACCTGCGCAGCTACCTGGACCTGGCGGCAAGCGGTACCGAGTCACTGCCGTCGGACGGCCGGCGCCAGCCCGCCGTGGACCGGCACCGGGAACAGATTGCCGATGCCCTCCGGGAGCGCGGGCTGGTGGTGTCCACCGACGTCGGGCTATCCGACTTCAAGGTGGACCTCAGCGTGGCCCTGCCCGAGGAACCCGAGCGCCCGCTGATGGCCATACTTTTGGACTCGCCCGTGTGGGCGTCCCGCGGAACCGTGGGGGACCGGGACGGCCTGCCCACCGATGTGCTTTCACGGATGCTGCGGTGGCCGTCAGTCCAACGGGTATGGCTGCCGGAGTGGCTGTCGGATTCCGCAGCGGTGCTGGACAGGTTGGAGAAGGAAATCCGGCGCGAGGACCTGTTGGCGGAACCGGAGGTTGAGATGGAGGTGCCGGAGTCGGTTGCGGCGCCGGTACCTGCGGCAATTGTGGAGGAACCGGCTCTGGTCAGGAACGCGCCGGTGCCTGCTGCTGTCCACGTCTCGGACGCCCAGACGTACATCCCGTGGCGCTATCGGGGAACCGGCGGCATCGAGTACCTGGACAACCTCAGCTCTTCTTCCCGCGCCCACGATACGGTACGTGCCGTGCTCGAGGCGATTATTGAAGCCGAGGGTCCCGTCCACACGGTGCGATTGGCAAAGCTGGTCTGCGCCGAGTTCGACTTGAACAAGGTGAACGGGCAGCGGTCAGCTTCCGTGCTGAAGCTGACCAACCGTAAGAAGTTCCATGTAGACCGGGATGGGTTCGTCTGGCCGACGTTCCTGGCTCCGGAAACCTGGACGGGCTACAGGGAAGCCGACGAATCCGAGCCGCGGAAAATCGAGCACGTCAGCCTCGTGGAAATCGGTAATGCCATGGTTGACCTCTGCCGGGATGCTGCCGGGTTGGCTCCGGAGGAGCTCAAGCGGCAGGCGGTCCGGGTCTTCGGTGGCAAGCGGGTGACCGAGGGCATCGGGCAGCGTTTGGACGAGGCATTGATCGCCGCCCTTGATTCCAGAAAATTGGGGATCACGGGGAACGGCTTGTTGCTGCCGGGCAGCCGTGGTGGTGCATGATGTGGCGAGGCCATCGCTGGGACTAGGGCAGGACGCCAAGGGGCTCTTCGATCTTCGAGACCTGATGGAAACCAAGCGTGGCAGGAGTCTCCCGCTCGAAGATAGTCACTGCGACCACCAGCTGGTCAGAATTGGGCTTGAGCTCAACAAGCCTTCCCTCGAGGCTAGCGAAGGGACCTTCAAGAATGGTCAATCGTTGACCGATTCTGAAATCCGCATCCTCGTGCCGCTCCTGTCCGGTCTGGAACACTGACGCGGTGCTGGTTCCCCCGAGCTCTGATTTGGCCGGGGCTGGGCCTGGCGTAACGGCGGATTCCCGAGGCGGGTGATCATCGTAGTAATCGTAGAGAACCCCTGACCGGGAAACATGGCGCAACTTGCTAAGCGTTTGCTTTTCGATTTGTCGAATTCGCTCCCGGGTAACCCCGTAGACCCTGCCGATGTCCTCCAACGTCTTCGGCTCCCAATCATTAAGGCCGAACCGCATGGAGATTACGCCGTCTTCTCTTTCTGACAAAGTATCCAGTACAGCGCGCAGTTGTTTCTGGAGAAGGATATAGGTCACCTGGTCTAGCGGTAGAGCTTCCTCAGCGTCATAGATGACATCCTGAAGAGACTCACCATCCTCAGTTAGCCCCGGGACATGGAGATCGAGCGATATTGGCTCGCGGCCGTACTTCTGGACCTCAACGACCTTTTCAGGGGTCATGTCCAGTTTCAGTGCGAGCTCTTCCGGAGCGGGCTCGCGGCCCAGATCCTGAAGCATCTGACGCTGAACGCGGGCCAGCTTGTTGATGACTTCCACCATGTGCACCGGGATACGGATGGTGCGGGCCTGGTCCGCCATGGCACGGGTAATTGCCTGGCGGATCCACCAGGTTGCATAGGTGGAGAACTTGAAGCCCTTGGTGTAGTCGAACTTCTCGACTGCACGGATCAGGCCCAGGTTGCCTTCCTGGATCAGGTCCAGGAACAGCATGCCGCGGCCGGTGTAACGCTTGGCCAGGGAGACCACCAGGCGAAGGTTTGCTTCAAGCAGGTGGTTCTTGGCGCGCTTTCCGTCGTGGGACACCCACTGCAGCTCGCGCTTCAGCTTCGGGTCCATGTCCGGATCAGCGGCCAGCTTTTCCTCGGCGTACAGGCCGGCTTCGATCCGCAGGGCGAGATCGACTTCCTGGTTCTCCGTGAGGAGGGAAACTCTGCCGATTTTGCGCAAATAGTCGCGAACCGGATCGACATTGACGTTTTGGCATTCTTCATCCAAATCAATGATGGCGGTTTTCAGCATTTCCGGCTGGAACCCTGAATTTCCTACGTCGCTCTGGGTGCTGTGACTGGCTGACGAGCCGCAGACGGGTGCTTCTCCTGCTCCCGAGGCCGCGGTAGGTGATTCGACACGCGAATATGCGAGGAATGCAACGAGCCGATCCAGATCCCGTGAGATGTTGAAGTACTCAAGGTGCTTTGCATGGGGAAGGATGCGACCAAGGTGCTCGTCCCCGCGGATGGCGGGGTCCTCGACGGTGTTGTTGGCGTACAAGACGACAAGACGACCATGGCGCCCATCGGCCTTTTTCCGAATGATGCGTCCGAGACGCTGGACCATCTGCCGCTGGCTGCGGTTAGCAGCGACAATTATCCCCAGATCGGCTTCAGGGACGTCGATACCTTCATCCAGTATTCGAGGAGCTGCGAGCACTTGGGAAATGCCGGTGCGGAATTCCTCCATGTTCAAAGCCCGTTCCGCCTTGTCCATTCCGCTGTAGAGGGCGGATGCACGGCAATCGGTTCCATCGAAGATGGATTGCGCTGCGCGGGCGGACGCCTGGGTCTGGGTGAAGATGAGCGTTCCCTTAGAAGCTGCGGCGGTTTCCCGAAGATGGGACATTGCTGCGTTCTTGGCTTCGGTTTCTGCAAGGAGCGCAAGCCTGGCAGACATCGCCTTCATGTACTTGCGGGCCAAGGTGGGTGCCAATCCCAAGTCCTTTGATTCGGCGAGCCTGCCCACCGCGGCTATGAACTCGGCGAAACGACGACGTGTGATGCCTTCATACCGCTCCAACCACCGACCGGCGTCGTTCATCACTTCCGTGTGCTTTTGGTACTCGGCCATTTCAGCGGGTGCCAGATCCACGCCCACCAGAGCAACCACGAAGGGAGAAATCACCTCATCACGCAGGGCGCGGTCGTACCAGAGGGAATAGATCACTCCGCCGAAGAACGGATCAAGCCGTTCGATGTGCGCTCCATCCGTACGTTCGTATGTGGCGGTGAGGCCCAGGCGCCAGGCGAATCCGTCCTGCAGCGCATTTTCGAACATCGGCGATGCATATCGATGGCACTCGTCGGCTATGAGGAGTCCAGCCTTGTGGCTGGCGAGAAGCTCCCTAGTCGCGGCTGAATGGACAATGGCCACTAGTACATCCACTGTTGCCAGTGAGTCCTGCCGTCCGTTCCCGAGGGTGCCCCGCTTGATACGGGGAAGAGCCTGTTTCAAGGAACGAAGCCATTGGTTCTGGAGCTCGGTTGTGGGTACGAGCACGAGTACCTTGAACCCTTTTCGCAGGGCATCTGAGGCAGCTGCGATACCCACACGGGTTTTACCCGCACCCGTTACGGCTTCTACGACGCCTCGCCGCGCCTGGCTCCTCCAAGCATCGATGGCTTCCTGCTGCCAGGTGTATAGGCCCGGGTAGTCGACTGAGGCAGGGAGCTCCTGTCGAGAGGGTCCGCCCTGTTCTTTGCGCGGTAGTGACAGTACCGAACCGCTCATCGCTGATTGGGGCGTGTTTTGCCCTATCCGCGCCTGCCAGTTAAACATGATTCCCCCTAGAAGCACCTGAGCCCAACTGTAATCTTCACCACTGACATTTCCGCTTCGGCGAAACCGGTGTCTTCCTAGAATGGGGTTATGGCAGACTTCATGGACCCAGCTCAACGCAGCGCCCATATGGCCAAAATCAAGTCAAAGAACACCAAACCCGAGCTGCGCCTGCGGAAAGGTCTTCACGCTCTGGGGTACCGGTACCGGCTCCACGACCGGAAGCTGCCGGGAAAACCAGATCTCGTGTTTCCCAGCCGCAAGAAAGTCGTCTTCGTAAATGGGTGCTTCTGGCATGGCCATGACTGTCCCGTGGGATCACGCCTGCCTAAGTCCAACACCGAGTTCTGGCGGGACAAGCGGACGAAGAATCAGGCACGAGAAAAGCGCCAGCTAGCCCAGCTGAACCTACTGGGATGGGAAAGCCTCGTGGTCTGGGAGTGCGACATCAAGGCATCGCAGGGAGTTCCCACCGGGGTGACGGAGTACCTTGATGGGTCAGCCACAGCCCACCGGACCGCGGTATAGGGGGCACGGCACCTCACCGGCCGCGGAGCCCGTCCTGGACTTCTGTCCGTGCCGTACGGCAGAATGGGACGGTGATGAAATATATTGACCTTTTTGCCGGCTGCGGCGGCCTGTCCCTCGGTATCGAACAGGCGGGTGGCGAGCTGGTACTGGCCGTCGAAAAATCCGATATGGCTGCCCGCACCTTCTACCACAATCTGGTAGGCGATGCCTCGGATATTTCGGCCTGGATGCGCCATGTCAACTCATCTGTTAAGGAACAGGCCGCAGCACGTGTAGTAGTACGTGAGCTTTCTGTCCTTCTCAGCGACGAAGAGGTCATGAACAAGATTGCAGCTGTTGGGATCGATCTGGTGGTGGGCGGACCTCCTTGCCAGGGCTTCTCGCTCGCTGGTCGTCGCAACCCGGAAGACGCAAGGAACAAGCTGCCCTGGGAATACCTCCAGTTCGTCGAAAAGGTCCAGCCAAAAGCCGTCGTCATCGAGAACGTCGTCGGTATGAACCAGCGATTCTCCGAAGACCTTGAATCGTCATTCGTGCAGTTGCAGCAGGCCCTCCGTGAAACAGCACCCGGATACGAGGTCCAGGGAGTGCATGTCAATGCCATGCACTACGGCGCACCACAGCACAGGCCCCGGCTCATGATTATCGGCCTTCGTTCCGACATCGCAACAGCAAAGGGAATCAGAACTGACGGCGCCCTTTGGCGGTCCGGGTTCGCCGATGAGGTGGGGACGGTGCCTCCGCTCGCTCCGCAACCGACAGTTACCCGTACATCCCTACGCACTGTCCGTCATGCCGTCACCGATCTCAACGACGGTGAAACAGATCGCGGAAACAATGAATACCTGACTGACCTCAAGCACAAAGAGGACATCTGCAGGTTGCCTCGAAGTGGCCGGGTGCTGAACCATGTCACTCGGAAGCACGCCCCCAAGACCATGCAGCGTTTCCGTCTGTACCAGTACCTAAGCGCAGAGGGCTTGGACCAAAAGGTTGTCTCCAAGGTGTCTTCACTCCCGTTCTCTGATGCACAGCTGTACGCGAAGACCCAGCTAGCAGGAGCGACAATGCCGGCGATGTCCCCGGATGGCTCCCGGCTAGCAAACAACCTGGAAGAACTCGTGGATCTGGTTATCGAGCTGGGCACCAAGAAACACTCACAGAAGGTCCTCGGATGGGACATGCCGGCAAGGACGGTGGTTACCCTCCCGGACGACTACGTCCACCCGGAGAAGCCTCGGATCTTCACGGTGAGGGAGTTGGCGCGTTTTCAAGGATTCCCGGACACTTTTGAGTTTCTGGGCAAGGAGACGACAGGTGCCCAGCGTCGCAAGGTTGAAGTGCCGCAGTATTCACAGGTTGGAAATGCCGTCTCGCCGTGGTTGTCTAATGCGGTCGGACGAAGAATAGCGGAGGTCATGGCCTAATGGCGCCATTGGGGGAATTTACCGAGGTGGAGCGTGCCAATCTCTCCAAGCTCGACGAACTAGGTCTCGAATATGCACTCCTGTCTCCAACGAAGACGGGCCTCAAAAAGTCCATCCTTGATGCCACGTGGGAGTATCGTGCGTTTCTCCACCGGCATGGAATCCATAACTACGGACAGCAGCTAAACGGTCCCGAGCACAAAGTTTCCTTGCCCGCGACAATCTTTGATCCGGCAGGCGAGTTGGTCGAAACCAAAGCCAGCTTGTATCGGTCGGCAAGTCGGGGCGATACCCGCATATGGGTGACAGGGCTCTGTGACTACTGCGCCGAGGGAGACGTCATCGCGACTATCGTCGATGCCGGACGCATGGTCCTGATAAACGTGTCGCGAGGAGTGCTGGAAATCGATACCGCTGCAGACACAGCAAAAACTGGGGGAAATATGCAGGATTCAGTGGATTATTGGGGTGCGCTTCGAGAACTTTGGAGTAGGTCGACGGGCGGGTCCGACGTCGCTGCGCGGCCTTCGGATTCCGTTGATTCCTTCTGGCCTACCGCACCCCGGGCGGCAGGCGTCGATGAAGCAACAGAGTGGTTCAGTGAAGGGCTCCGAAACGGTGGTCTTCCCCGGATGCTCTTCCTCATCGGAGGACCCGGCGCAGGGAAGTCCCATGCGGCAGCGGCAGTGGTATCGGCTTGGCAGGAGTCCAACGCCCGAAACGACGGCCTCGCCCACAGGACTTACGAATACGCAGTCGGCCCTTCCCGTAACAGTCGGCTGGTCGTGATCAACGATGCGACCATCCGGAGCCACGGGCAGGAACACGGTTCGCTTGTCGCCGATGCCTCGAATGCGGCGCGGGAAGGTGCATACCTCCTCGCTTGCGTAAACCGGGGCATCCTTGTCGAAGAATCGACCGGGCGACTCACGGAGTCAGCGGATTCGGAAGCGGGGGCATGCCTCTTGGCATGGCTGCACACCGGAAAATATCCCGAAGGACTGTGGAGGATTTCCCCCAGTATTGGGAAGGACTACCTGAAGGCCGGCACCCTCACAGAAGGCGGTACCCCACGGGCAGAGATCCTGGCCGTCTACCTGGATACCTGTTCCATGATGGAGGCCAGCCCGGAGGTGCAAATAACCCCAGGCGAGACCTCCACTCCTCGAATCCAGGCCAAGGGATACGCCGTTCAGGATTACCTCGAGCGGGCCGCAAAACCACGGGAAACGCCGGCTGGGATTCTATTCTCGGCAGTGGCTGGCATTCTGCAGCAGGCAAAAGAACATAGTGCCGACACAGGCCTGGTAGACCCTATTGCGGCAAACATTGAGGCCCTAGGTCAACCGCGGCTCCGGACGAATCTGATGTCAATCCTGCGAAGTGCCGAGATTGCCTCTAGCCAGCGGATGACCTTCAGGGAATTGTGGGGCGCTATCACTCGGAGCTTCATCGGCGAACTGCCGAGCAGGATATCCCAGGATGAATTAGCATCATTCTTGAGGGAAAACCAGCCGGACGCCACCGCCGATGCGCAATCGCAGTTCGCCTCGTATAGGCGTCTGGCGGAACTCAGGTATACGCAGTCGATCTTCGGCGCTCGAGATCCGTATGAGCCGTTGTCAAATCCCATCACGCGCCTCACACACATCGTCGACCCCACAAAGGACGCTCGCCCCGGCTACTTCGACGGGTCTTGGGATACCGGTTGGGCGACTCCGGTTTCTGACGCCTTTACCGGCTACATGACGGAGGGGTCCCCGATAGCCAGCCTTGAATCAACGCTCCCGAATGAAGACTGCTTCCCAGCGGCCATCACGAGCTTTGACCGGGCCCTTGACGCCAGCTTCGCGGCGTTGGTAGGCGAGCCGACAGTCTCGGATGCTGCACGCTATGACGCCATCTCTTGGTATGGGGATTACCTCACTCGCCTATATGCGGTTGCTAACGGAATCCCCGCTTTCCGGGCCGAAGTCGTCCTGTGGACGCAGACCTGGGATCAGGCGCCGGTAGTACCGGACCAGCTCGACGCCCGGCTTCGAACCTTGCTCCGACCTTCCAGCCGCCCGGGGGAGTACGGAGCGTCATCAATGATCCCGGTTTTCGACAGCCGAACCAACCCCATCCGAGGGACACAGGTCCAACCCAAGCTCACACTCAAGCTCGGGGACATCGCGATGGCAACCGAGGCCGCGTCCGACGCGGTCGTCTTACACCTGTCCGAGCATGCACAACGCGTTGCTTCCATTTCGATGGACTTTTCCCTCATTCGGGAGGCTCTGGCTTCCAACGATGGATATGCGGGGGTTACGGAACTGACCGACGCTACTTCGCCGCGCCTCGAAAGGTTCCGAGCGGCCAGGCTTGTGCCCGCCCAACTCGACGGCGCGCACTACAGCGTGGTCAGCAACGACGAAGAAGCAAACCTGAGCGTGAGGGGCTAGAAGAACATGTCGATCCAACACAAGATGATCCTTCCCCTCCCGCGGCCGCAGTACGTAGCAGTTCCAGAAGCCCTGATCTCCGCGCTTGCTTGGCGGGCATTCGATGTCGAGCTCGACGACGAACCAGTCGGCCTCGTCTACCGTACGGATCCGGGCATAAAGCAACCCAAGACCTTCACCCTCCGGGCAACGGAGCCGGGCTCCAGCGAAAGCTTGGCGGAGTTCGGTGAGGCGCTGAAGGACTCCGGCGTGAGGTCGCAGGTCGCTCCGGAGACGCTTGCCAGGGCCGTGCTGAATAGCGTCGTCGGTGTGCGTGCGGAAAAAAGCGGGAAGCAGCCTGCCACTCCGATAACTCCAGGATTGGCTTTGCTGCAAAACATGCGTGGACTGCAAGGCGCAAAGAATCCGCCCGATCTGGCGGAAATCCTGGAAAGCATGTATCGACTTGGCGGCGGGGCAGAGTCCGCTCGCGGGAGCATGACCGCCCAGTGGCTCCACGCGACCGCGACGCGAATGGAAATTGATAGTCTGCTTCGCGCACTGGATGTGGCTGTCAGCGGCTCGCTGTTGGGGGCTCCCCGCAAGGACGCCCTAGGGGATCCCATGGGCAAGACCGCTGTCCGCCTCGCCGGCAGCAGCGTCCTTGCCGGCACACCGTACTCCTGGCTGGCACGCTCCTGGGACACTCTTACATCCCGCCCATGGGTCGAGGCCCTGCCTGCCCGGGTATGGGTCGACTGGGCCACGACTGTACTTCGGCTGGGGCTGGGCATGGGGTTCCTATGGGAAGCCGCGTGGTATGAAACCATCGCCCGAAAGCTCCTGAGGCAAGAAGGTCCGGCAAAGGGCCAGGACCTCGTGGACTGGGTTGCATCCGAGGTGGGGGAAGTCCTGCCCTGGAAATCCTCACGCTCGATGACATCGGTACGAGACGTTGCGCCGGTTCTCAGCTGGCGGATCCACCGCGGATACAAAATTCGTGGTCTCTTGGACGAAGAGCTCAAGGACTATCCCGAAGGGGAGACCCTCGCGCAGGGCTGGGAGCGCCTGGCCGCCAACGCTGAGCTGCGTTCCGACCTGACCGTGGCCTTAGGCAGCAAGGAAAAAGGTGCCAACAACGCTTGGGAAGCGGTTAAGTATGCGCTGCTGACCCGAGAGGCGACGGGCCCGTCAGCGGACTACTACGGCCTGCTCAGGTCGAACGGCCGATACATGACGGTCGACCCGGGAACCGAGTGGATCGCCGTCGTCGCGAGCCTGGCCTGCGGCGCTCCGGGACAGGAATCCAACGTACGGGACGTCATGGATTCGCTCGCAGAGCTCGGCATGCAACCAGAGCTAAATGACCTGGTCGCCCTCCTTGAGAGGGCCGGCCTCGCCCGTGGGAGCGCGGATGCAGACCAGGCAGTAATTGTACAAAGCGCTTTCTCAGGGGGAACAAAATGACGGAATCGGCTCGGCTATTCGGACGTGTCCTCGGGAGTCTCCTGGCCAACGAGGACGCGTTGACTGCCGCTTACCTTCCGCACGGCGTAAGCGAACGCATGGGCGAAGACATTGTTCGTGCAGCAAACCGGGCCCGGCCCACCACCCCGCCCTACGCGATCCTCGTCACCGCAGGAACGGATAACCTTTCCGATCCTGAATGCCTAAGGCTCACGTCCCAGTCCGCTATCCAATACCGGCAAGGATCCCGACTTGCTGTCGTGGTCGGGCGCCACCCGGACCTCGCCTCATTCATCCAGGCATTCCGCGAAGTGCTTGGACAGGATTTTCCGATCGCACCGGCTGATCGGGTATCACTCTCTGCCATAGCTTCGGAAGCGGTTAACCTAATGCTTTCCGATGCAGGAAAGCTCGATGCCACATACTGGAACAGGGACGCAGCCGTACAACGGTTGGCTTCCTGCCTGAATGATCTCCGCCGTATCCAAGAAAATCTTCGGCAAGGTTCCAAGGCATGGAATGCCCTGTGGCTTGAGAACGCATCGGACGGATTTGACCGTTTACAGTCAATCCTCAAGCACTCCGCCGCACACGAACCAGAGCTGGTTCTGGACGAAGTCTTTGATCGTTACACCTATGCAGCTTTTGGCCTGCCCAAGGCCGCGAAGGCCTCCGGGCTGACCAGCAAGCACGGGGTCCTCGTTGATGCATTGGAACAGTGGTGGTCCGACGAAGACCAGGTTCAAATGACGGTGAAGCAGCTCGATTTCCACCCGGAGACAGCTGGAGAGACGCATCCATTAGGCGGGATGGACTGGGCTGGTTTCGACCAGACGCTAGCCGCGGAAGAGAATACGCTGTCAGCGCTGATCCGCCACGGCAACAATATCCAGTCTGTCCAGGCGCTGGCAGGCTTGACCGAAGGGCAGTTCGTCGACCCGCAGAACACGAAAAAGAAGAAGGGGCAACTGACCCTCCTTTCTGAAGACGGCCACGACCGCGAAATCCCCGCCGGCGGCACGGCCCCCTTCCTCCTCGATAGCTCGGTGTCCGGAGAGCAGGGCGACCTTCAGCTGGTATCAGAAACCGTTCGTATCCTGATCCCCACCCTGACCGCCGTCGATAATGTGGACGGTAGCCACCTCGAGCCAACAGTTCGGGCACCGAAGACACGTTGGGATGGATTCCTTGAACTGGATCCCAAGGGAGACCTGTGGTTCGTCGGTAACCTGATCCGTTCCCTTGGCAACGAGCCCTTCACCCACGTCCCCAAGCCCCTCGTCGTCGGTCTGGAGCTCGGTGCACAGGATTCGCTGGCCGGAAAGGTCGATGACTCTGCTACGTGCAGCGTCATCCTCAAAGGGCCCGACGGGCCCGGATTGATTTACTGGCCAGACAAGGGGAAGGCCGGTCCCGGCAAAATCACACATCTGGGCCAGGGGAAGTTCGACGCCTCCGGGGGCCTAGCTCCTGTCGACGTGCCTTATTCCGCAGAGCTGCAGGACATCAGAAACCCACATCTCGCGGTCATGTGGGACAGCCGAACAACGGAGGTCCTTGTCGAGGGAAAGGAAGCTGCTCCTCTCGACGGGCGGACCAATACGTGGTGGTCCATGCTTCCGATGGGGAATGGGTCAACGGTTTTGATCGGCGATCAGTCTTTCAACCTAACAACCGCACAGCCAAAGACTGCTTTCCAGTCGCCGGTAGTGGCCGCGGTCCAGAATCAAGTGGTTGGACCAGTCAGCGCGGATCACGACGCGCAGAAATCGATCCGTGGCGCGTATGAGTCCTTCCTCTCCGAGGCATTGGACGATGAGAATGCGGACATACTCTTGCGGACCATGGGCCATGTAGCCATTCCTATCGACCGCGAAGCCGATTTCGAAGACCTCTCTCCTGTCCATGGCCTGCTTATGGAAAACAAACTTGGAGCCCTATGGCCCAAGATTTCCGATTTTTCCGTTCCGGCGGACATCGTCCAATCAGCCGAAGCGGATGAGTTGCGTGAAGCCTTCAAGAAGCTAGAGGTAGGAAAAGCGACACGAAGCCGGACAGCGGATGGCGTGGAGTTCCGGGCCTGGCCCTCGCGGTCATCATGGCGACACCTGTGGGAAAGCGTTGAGGGCAAAGCTGCGCTGCGGCGTTATCTTGACGCGTATGCAGCTTTGGTGGAGTTCGCTCGGCAGAGTGGGGATGCGGAGGCAATCTTCTGGGCGACCTATCCATTTAGCATTTCCGCGTGGAAGACGGAAGGTGGGATTGGTTGCCAATCCATTCTCCTGAGCCCGCTCCATCCCGTCCGCCTGGCCTGGGTGGCCGGAGTCGAAAGCACGTTGTGGCACGCGTCTAAGGCTGAGGAACTAGCGGGGACAGTGGAAGGCTGGAATATCCCCCTCATCGGACCGAGGCATAGCGGCAACGGGAAAATGATCGCCGTCCCTACGGACAGCGGAAGCGGCCAAGTTTTCCTTGGTTGGTCGATGCTGGTCGCGGCATCGGTGGACGGTCCGGAACCGCTGGTCGCACCGCGAAAGCTCGGTTCCTACCCCGCACCGGGCAATGCGGCAAGCGGTCTCAACGCTACTGCGGCAGCGGCGGCGCTCAGGAACTATCGGAAAATGAATCCCCACGTTTCCACTTTGACGGTCGATCTCGCCGCCTTAACTCCGACGTCTCGACTTAGCGAAGTCGACGATGCCGTGCTATCTACAGTCAAGGAATGGTCAGCGAAGGCCTCGCTTCAGCTGAGTGGAGGAGCGCGTATCTGGGATTCGTTGAACCGTGGCGGAGAGGCGCCAAGGGAAGCCGTGACCAGGCTCGTCCGGGAATCCGGCGGAGTTCCCCTCACCTGGTCGCGCTATCAGCCGTCAAACGGCACATCCAAGGCATGCAATATTCGTATCCTCCAGGATAGTGGCGTCCGCCTGGAAGTTGGTGTCGGTGGCCAAGGCAACTACGGGGTTATGGGAAGAACCCCCCTGCGCAGGTTGGAGGCATACCTTCCACCTTCTACGGGCGCGAAGAAGACTGAATCACACCCTGCGCTCAGGATCGGAACGGGATGGGAGCCGTTCACACGTGCTCTCATGGCCCTCGAGGGCGCGTCGGTCCAACCCAAGGTCATGTCGAAGCTTTTCAACGCGTTGCTGGTCGACGAGTCGGCGGACTGGACGGTGTCCGGCGAAGCGCTCATGAACCCCAGTGCGATGGCCGAACTCATCAAGACCTCCAGTGGAAGTGCCCAAATGCTTTGGGAATGGCGCCCGCCGTTCTTGGAAAAGTCGCGGGACGTGCCGGCCTTGGAGCGTCGGCCATTTGTTTCCGTGACACGTGTTCCGCAGGGATTCCGCGACCAGATCCGTTCCCTCCTCGCAAAAGCGCTCGGTACCGAACCGTCCGAGAATGCCATCGACGAGCTATTGGGAAAGCTCGGCTCGCGTGGAGTCGGTCTGTCCTCGCTGTTGTCCATGGGCGGCACCCATGCGTCCGGCGCGCTGGGGTTCTACCTGGCATTTGCGCTCATGGATGTGGCAGGATCGGGCGAAACCGAGCAGTTCGTTCTTCCGATAGACGCATGCGACACATTCCTACGCGCTCTCTCAGGAGACGGGGCCAAGGAAACCTCATCCCGACGTGCCGACCTTCTCGTTCTCGGACTGGACGATACCGGCCTTACCCTGACTCCCATCGAGATCAAGTTCTATGGTCTCGGATCGAATGGGAGCAGTAAGAACCTGCCCGGTGCGGGACACTCATCCTTGAACGAAGCCGTCGAGCAGCTTGCGTCGACAATGGAGCTCCTTTCCAAGGTGAAGTCCAGATGGGATGAACTGCGAAACGGCGAGCCGGGGGCAGACAGGGAGCTATGGGCTAATGCCATGGCCACGCTTGTCGAGACTGGTGTCCGCCTTACTCCGAGCCGAAGCGCTAATCCGGATGCGCTTGCCGACAGGCTTCAAAGCGTGGCGCTTGGCGAAATGGACATCCAGCTGGGCAAACCGCTTATCACCTATTTCCTTCATGAAGCGGAAACCCAGTCGGGGGAAGGCTTCGAAACCTTCACCGACCGGGCAACCGGGTTCGGGGAATATGGGGCGCTGGTAGCCAACGCAGGCGTAGCTCTTCGTCAGGTCGAAGACGGGCGGGGCGTCATGAACGAAAAGTGGGCCAGTTTGCTGAAGTGGTCCGCTACGCAGGACGCCAACACGAACGGCAACCAAACGAGTATGGTCCACCTTGTGGACCCGGATAATGGGACCGTGGAAGTAGTGCGGGACCCCGACGATTCCATCCGAGCTGACGCTGTAACGACGCTCGATGACGATCGGGCGCCTGTGGAGGGACTCCCGCCTGTTGTTGATGTGGAGCCGGAGCCGGAGCCCGTCAGCGAGATGGTGCCACAGACAGAGACAGCCACGGAACGTTTTAGGGAGGGTATCCGCCGCGAGGGCGTAAAGTTCCCGGTCGGCCGGGTGCTCAACTCGATCGGCGACAAGGAAGCCGTCTTTTGGCCGGGCAACACTGCCCTGAACCAAATGAACGTTGGCGTAGTTGGCGATCTAGGAACGGGCAAGACACAGCTGCTCAAAGCGCTCATTACGCAGCTGCGGTCCCAGGGCGCCGGTACCCAGGAAACCCCCGTGTCCACCTTGATTTTCGACTACAAGAGGGACTTTCAGGATGAAGAGTTCCTGGAAGTGGTTGGTGGCCGGGTCCTGCGCCCGCAGGGCATCCCGCTCAACATCTTTGCCCTGCCCAATGGCTATACAAAACTCGCGGCTTATCAGCGGGCAACTGCCTTCACCGACATTCTGGCAAAAATCTATTCCGGTGTCGGACCGGTTCAGCGTGAGCGGCTCGTTACCGTCATAACCAGACTCTACGCAGACCAGAACGGGCGGCCGCCTACGTTGTCCCAGATCCTCGATGAATACCGCGAAGTAACCGGCACGGCGGACTCTGTCACGAGTATGTTGAGCACGTTCGTCCTGGGCGAGATATTCAGTGACGATCCGGACAATCTCGTTCCCTTTGGCGACTTGCTGGAAGACACTGTCCTCGTAGTCACGCTCAGCGATCTGGGTGCTGATCAGAACGCGAAAAATGCACTTGTAGTGCTCTTCCTCAACATGTACTACGACTACAAGCTGCAGAGTGAAAAGTGGCCGTATGCGACCTCGGAGTCGGGTGAGCAGCTGCGTCGGCTGAATTCATTCCTCCTTGTCGACGAAGCAGTCAACATCATGAAGTACGACTTCCCTGTGCTCATGGACATCATGCTTCAGGGCCGCGAGTTCGGCTTCGGGGTTATCCTGGCTTCCCAGTACCTCTCCCACTTCAAGAACTCGCATACCAACTACGGCGAACCGTTGCTAACCTGGTTTATCCACAAGGTGCCCAATGTGACACCGAAGGAACTAGAGCAGCTTGGCTTTAGCGGGATGCCCAAGGAAACGGCGGAGCGGATCACAAACTTGAAGGTCCATGAAGCGCTATATAAGTCCTTGGATTTCCCGGGGGTATTCGTGAGGGGAACTCCGTTTTATGAACTAGGCAAATAGCAGCAGCGAAGGTGGGAGGGCGCAGAAGGCTTCCTCCCACCTTCATTGGTTTAACGCTCGCTCCTGCCGAATACTCTTTCGATAATATTGCCCAGTTCCAAGGCGGTTGACTGATCGAGCTGGACGGTTTGGCTTACCTTTGGATCGCTCTGTCGATAATCCGATCCATAAGTAGCAATATGTAGGAGCGGTTGGCCGTTCGAGTTATGAAGAATTTGGTAGGTGGCATCCACTTCGGAATCGTGCGGCCTTACGTTGGAGGTTCCTTTTTCAAGTTTTCGTATGAGAGCCATCAATGCATCATAGGGGAAAAGCGTGGATGTCAAATGATTTAGCGTGCCGTTGAGGACGATGCCGATGCGGGACCCGCCCTCGTGACGCGCTCGGATTATGCTCGTGCAGGTGTTCCTGGGCGACGGTGAGCATACCGCCGGTTCCTGCCGTCGGGTCGTAGATGCTGCGGACGACGCCAGGCTTGGTAAGGACTTCGCTGTCGTAGTTCAGCAGAAGCTTGACCATCAGCTGGATGACCTCACGCGGGGTGAAGTGCTCGCCTGCGGTCTCGTGGATGATTCTGCGAAGCGGCGGATGAGCTCCTCGAACATGAGGCCCATCTCGGTGTTGTGATGGTGTCCGGGTGGAGATCGATCGTGTCGAAGGCCTTGGTTACGTGGTAGAGCAAGTCAGCGGCATCCAGCTTCTCGAGCGTGTTGTAGAACTCGACGCGTTCGAAGATGTCGCGGGTGTTATTCGAGAAGCCCTGGATGTAGTTCTCGATGTTGGCTTTTTTGTTGCTGGAGTCATTCAGCAGACGGTCAAAATTGAAGGGCGACGTGTTGAAGAAGCTGTACCCGGAGGTCTTCTGCAGGAAGGTGTCTAGCGGGATGTTCAGGTCCTTCTTCGCCCCGGCTGAGGCTCGAGGACGGCGCCCATCCCCAATTCGCCTCCCCGCCCCGCCGTCTGGAAGGATGCTGGTAAGCCTGCTGATAAAGGAGTTCCCGATGCCTTCCCCCGCCCCCGCCGCCGCACAAGGGCCCGCCTCCGCCTACGGCGTGCACTCCGAGGTCGGGAAACTCCGCAAGGTCCTGGTCTGCGCCCCCGGCCTGGCCCACGAACGGCTCACCCCCACCAACCGGGAAGACCTCCTCTTCGACGACGTGATGTGGGTGGAGAACGCCCAGCGCGACCACGCCGACTTCGTCACCAAAATGACAGACCACGGCGTCGACGTCGTCGAACTCCACGACCTGCTCGGCGCCACCATGGACATTCCCGAGGCTAGGGCCTGGCTGCTGGACCGCAAGATCATCGCCAACCGGGTCGGCCTCGGCCTGGTCCCCGGCACCCGGGCCTTCCTGGATTCCCTCACCGGCGCGGAGCTGGCGCGCTTCCTCATCGGCGGGCTCACGACGTCGGACCTCCCGGTGGACTACCTCAGTGGCTATGTGGGCCTGGTCCGGGAATCCACCGGCCGGCCCGAGTACCTGCTGCCGCCGCTGCCCAACACCCTCTACACCCGCGACACCACCTGCTGGATCGGCTCCGGGCTGACCCTGAACCCGCTGTACTGGCCGGCCCGGCACGACGAGACCCTGCTGATGCAGGCCATCTACCGGTTCCACCCGGATTACACCGGCTCGAAAATCTGGTGGGGCGACGCGGAAAAGGACTGGAGCCAGGCCACCCTGGAGGGCGGCGACGTCATGCCGGTGGGCAACGGCACCGTGCTGCTGGGCATGGGGGAGCGGACCTCCCGGCAGGCCATCACCCAACTGGCGCAGGCCCTGTTCCAGGACGAAGCGGCGGAACGGATCGTCGTCGCCGGCATGCCCAAGCTGCGCGCCGCGATGCACCTGGACACCGTATTCACCTTCGCGGACCGGGACCTGGCCACCATCCACCCGGCCATCGTGGACGGCATCCACCCCTTCACCATCCACCCCTCGGACAAGGCCCCCGGCCTGGAGGTCCGCGACCACCGGGACCGCCGCTTCGTGGACGTGGTCGCCGAGGCCATGGGTTACAAAAAACTGCGCCTGGTGGAGACCGCCGGGGACTACCACGCCACCGAACGCCAGCAGTGGGACAGCGCGAACAATGCCGTCGCCCTGGAAGCGGGCGTGGTGTTCACCTATGACCGCAACACCCAGACCAACGCTGCGCTGCGCAACGCGGGCGTGGAGGTCATCCCGATCGTCGGCGCGGAGCTGGGCCGCGGCCGCGGCGGCGGGCACTGCATGACCTGCCCGATCATCCGGGATCCGCTCGACTAACGACGACGGCGGCGGGCCGGACGCGGCGTCGGCCGGCCGCCGATTCGGAGCCAGCCGTCTCCCTCTGAGAGGATTGTGGTGAGCCGCTGACGGAGGAGTTCCCCGCAGGAAGCGGTCGGTTTCTCCATCTAAGCGGTGTTGCCTTAGTGGCCGCTACATCCGATTGGAAAAGAACCGTGTCTAATGCGCCTGCTTCGGGGGACAAAACCCCAGCGGCCAAACTCTCGCTGCTGACCCTCACCACTGTGGTGATCGGGTCCATGGTCGGGGCCGGGGTGTTTTCCCTGCCCCAGCGCTTCGCCGAGGAAACCGGGGTGTGGGGTGCGCTGGTCGCCTGGCTGATTGCGGGGTCCGGCATGCTGATGCTGGCTTTCGTGTTCCAGCGGCTGTCCATGCGCAAGCCGGCGCTTGATGCGGGGGTCTTCGCCTACGCCAAGGCCGGCTTCGGAAATTACGTGGGGTTCTTCTCCGCAGCGGGGTACTGGGCCAGTGCCTGTGTTGGAAACGTCACCTACTGGGTGCTCACCATGTCCACGCTGGGAGCCCTGTTTCCGCAGCTGGGTGCAGGGGACACCCTCCTCGCCGTCCTGCTGTCCTCGGCCGGGCTGTGGGGATTCTTCTTCCTGATCAGGCGCGGCATCAGGGAAGCCACGGCCATAAACCGGATAGTCACGATAGCCAAGGTTGTTCCCATCCTGGTCTTTGTGCTCTTTGCTGTCTTCCTGTTCGACCCCGCCGTCTTCGCGGGAAACCTTACCGGGGCGGACTCTACGGGGCCGCTGTTCGAGCAGGTGAGCAACACGATGCTGGTAACGGTCTTCGTGTTCCTCGGTGTTGAAGGTGCCAGCGTGTATTCGCGCCATGCCCGACGGCGGGAGGACGTTGGCCGGGCCACCATCCTCGGCTTTCTGAGCGTTTTTGCCATCTTTGCCTCGGTCACGATCGTTTCCTACGGCGTCCTGCCGATGGAACAGCTCGCCGAGCTGCGCCAACCGTCCATGGCGGGTGTCCTGGAAGCGGGGGTGGGGACTTGGGGGCTGGTGTTCGTCAGCGCAGGCCTGATCATTTCGGTGATGGGCGCTTACCTGGCCTGGAGCCTGATGGCAGCGGAGGTTCTGTATGTGGCCGCCCGGGAGAAGGACATGCCGCGGTTCCTGTCCCGGGTCAGTGATGACGACGTTCCGGTCAACGCCCTGCTGCTGAGCACCCTGC
Organism: Arthrobacter sp. Y3225209; assembly: GCF_059090685.1. NCBI lineage: Bacteria > Bacillati > Actinomycetota > Actinomycetes > Micrococcales > Micrococcaceae > Arthrobacter > Arthrobacter sp. Y3225209. The sequence continues at coordinate 22,322 of NZ_JBNHFW010000003.1, read as the reverse complement.
TCAGCCAACTGGTCATGGTCATCACCTACTTCTCCGAGGACGCCTTCAACTTCGCCCTGGACATGACCGCGGTCCTGACGTTGTTTTCCCTCTTTTTCGCGGCCCTCTACGCCCTCAAGCTGGGCTGGACCGGCGAAACATATGAAGGAGCCCCGAGCCGCATTCGAAGGGGCGACCTGGCCATTGCCCTCATTGCCACCATTTACTCGGTGTTCCTGGTCTACGCCGCCGGCCTGCCCCTGGTGCTGCTTTCGATGATCTTCTACGCTCCCGCCACCGTCCTGTTTGTGATCGCGCGCCGTGAACAAGGCAAACGCGTCTTCCGGGGAGGGGAGCTGGTTCTTTTCCTTATTACATTGGCAGGAGCCGTCGCATGCGTGCTCGCCCTGGCCCGGGGCTGGATAGAGCTCTAGGGGATCCGCTGGACTGACGACGACGGCGGGTCACTGGCTGGCCCGGGCCGAGAGGTTCCGCCAATGAAGGACCACCGCAATAACGATTAGGGGCACGTGGATGGCCGGGAGGTTTCGAGCCAGCCAGCGCGGTAAATAGATGTCGGTGACCGAGCCCGTACTGTCGCCGAGGTCGCGTGCCACCGCTGTCAAAGGGCAGTGGAATCCGTTGCCGGCGAAGACCAGGGTCTCCGCCGCAACCACCGCGGCCGCGATCCCCGCCCTCCGGTCAGACTGCCTTCGGAACCCGGCGTACAGGACGTAGAGCATGCAGGCCTCAATGGTGAACCACAAAAACGTGTGAAGAGCCTTTACCGCCCTAAGCAGTGCGCTGCGCCGGTCCATGCCCCATTATTGCTGCGCGCCGGCCGGAAAGTGAGCCCCGCAACCAGACGCGGATCCCTTCACCGGCCGTGATGGTGGATGAGGCACTACAGCGGGACCTGCCCGGAAGCCCCGTAGAATCGACCGATGCCCGAAACCTTGCAGCCCGCCACGTCCGCCGCGCCGCACCACACCACCGCCTCCACCCGCCTGGCCCGGATCGTCACCGAGGCTTCCGCCCCGGCGGTCCTCGTGGGCATCCTCCTGCTGCTGCAGCCCCTGCTCACCCCGGACGTGACCTGGCTGCAGGGCATCACGGCGGCACTGTTCACCGTAGGGCTGCCCTTCGCCGGGATCCTGGTGCTGAAGCGGCGCGGCAAAGTGACCGACCATCACGTGGGTGTGCGGACCCAGCGGGCACCGATCCTGGCCGCCTCTGCGGTTTCGATGGGCATCGGCGCCCTGCTCCTGGTGCTGCTGGATGCCCCCGCGGCGATGTTCGGCGAAATCGGCGGCGTGTTCATCGGCATGATGCTGTGCCTGGCAGCGAACCTGGTGTGGAAGCTGTCCGTGCATTCCGCCGTCGCCGCCTACGTCGGGCTGGCGCTGCTCGCACCCATCCCCACACTCGGTGCGGCGCTGGCCCTGCTGCTGGCTTCGGCCACGGGCTGGTCCCGCGTGAAGCTCGGCGACCACACGCCCACCCAGGTCCTCGCCGGACACATCGCCGGCTGCCTGGCCTTCACCCTCGCCCTGCTGCTGCCCTAAGCCCCGCCGAAGCATCCCCGGATTGCGATAAAGTCAGGACAGTCTCTTCACACCAAGCCAGCACGAAAAGTGTGAAAAACAACGATGGGGAAAGAATGACAATGCGTTTCGGGAAGTCCGCCGGGGAACGGGCCACCTCAAAAGCAGTGGTCGACGCCCTCAACCTGGGCGAGCACGTCACCTTCGATGACCTGCTCGCCGCCGTCACCAAGACACACGGCAAACCCATCGAACTGCGGGACATTGACTCCGCCGTCATCCCCTCCGTCACCGGCCTCTGGATTGAAAAGGACAAAAAGTCCATCATCCTGCTGCCCTCCGGCGACAATAAACTGCACCGCACGCACGCGGCGTGCCACGAATTCGGCCACATCCTGCTGCGCCACCAGGGCTGTGGCGGCGTGGAAACCACCATGCCCTCCCTGTTCCAGCACATCGGCAGCCGCAAGGGCATCCGCCGGATGCTCGCCCGGTCCCTGACCTGGAACGAGACCGAACGCGCCGCCGAACAGGTGGCCTACCTGCTCTCCCTGACCCTGCTGCCCAAGGAACCCGAGAGCCCCAGCAGCTTTGAACGGACGTTCCTGTGATCACCCTGCAGATGCTGCCGGCCGCTGCTCTCTGGACGCTCGTGGTCATCCGGCTGATCGGCCTGCGCTTCGGCTGGAAGCCCGGCATCCTGCCCGGCATCGCCGCCGTTGCCACCGGCGCAACCCTGAACATTGACCAGGTCTACCTCTACGTTGATTCCCTGCTGGGGGAGCGGAACCTGCTCAACCTGATCGTGCACCTGATCATGGGCGCCGGCATGACCGAACTGTGCCGGCTGCTGCTCAAGGCCACCGGCAGGACGGACGACGACGGCGGGCGGCACATCCGGGTACTGGTCGGCCTGGGTATTGTCCTCGCGGTGATCCAGACGACCCTGCTGCTGGTGTCCGACACCCCGGGCTCCGCCACCAACTTCACCGACGCCTTCGCGTCCATCCCCACGATCGCCCCCTACCAGGCCAGCTTCTTCGCCTGGATCGGCGTGGTGCTCGGCTACACCGGCATCGAATGCCTGCGCCGGGACAAGGCAGGGGAATCCCGGGAATTCGGCATCGGCGTGCGCATCCTCAGTGCCGGCTGCCTCGCCGGCGTGGGCGCCGTGGCGGTGAAGATGCTGCTGATCGGGATGGAGTTCTTCGGCATGCAGGCGCCCTTTGGCCTCTACATCGGCTACCGCATCCTCATGGCGCTGACCATGCTCGGCTTCGCCGTCGGGTTCGCGGTGCCGTCCTACGCGCGGATGAAAACCGCCGCCGCCGCCCGTCGTCGTCGTGCCGAGGACCTGGACGCCCTGCGGCCCATCGTGCGCCGCCTGATGACGACCTGCGAAGGCACCCGGGCGCTGGAAGCAGCCAACGTGTCCCTCGCCGCCCGCACCTCCAAGACCCAGCTCTACCGCTGGTTCATCCTCATCGGCGACATCCGGGTCCTGGAACCCGGGCTGCTCTCGCCGGAGGAGACCCGCATTGTTGATCAGATAGGCAGAAGAATTGAAGACACTGGAACACCGGCCCGCCGCGCAGCGCTCTCCGGCGGCTAGCTGGTACTCCAAGATCCTGCCGCCGGCCCTGGTGCTGGCGGTCCTTATCATCGCGGCCGGCATCGAGGCCGGGCTGCGGCTGCCGGGCGTGCTCCTGCTGCTGGTCGGCATAGTGGTGGTGCCCGGGGCGATCTACAAGGGCACCAAGGGATGGTTCCGGCGACGCGGAATCTCGGACCGGTGGCGGGCCGCGATAGTGGCTGCGCTGATGCTGGCCGGCGCCGTGGTCTGTTACCTGCTGCCCGTGGCCCCGCCGGTGCCGCAAACGGTGACCGGGCTGCTGCTCGGCAACCTGGGCCTGGTGTTTTTCCGCCGCTGGCTCAACGTCTCGGCGCATGTGTCCGTGCTGACCTTCGGCGTGCTCTGGATGATGGCGACCTACGGGGCCGGCTGGGCATGGCTGTTGATATTATCGCCGTTGATGATCCTCAGCCGGGTGTCCCTCGGCGAACACAGCCTGCGGGAGGCGCTGTCCGGCGCCGCCCTGGGACTGGCAACCTTCTGCTGCTTCCTTGCAGTGATGACTTGGAGCTGACACGTGAACGATTTTGATCTTCCCCCGGAGCGCACTGCGGGCCTTCGGCGCGCCGAAACGCTGGCCCGGAAGATCAACCTCCTGCTGGACGTCATCATGTCCGAGTCCGGCAAGCCCTTTGACTACCCGGCCATCCGGGACGGGGCGCAGAAGGCCGGCTACTACCTCTCCCGCACCCGCTGGTCACTGCTGAAATCCGGCAAGGAGCAGGTGGTCCCCGACGAAGCGCTGCGGGCCATTGCCGCCGTTTTCGATGTGGACCCGGACTACCTGCTGCTGGAGGACGGCAACCTGCCCGAACGGGTGGAGGCCGAGCTGGAACTGCTGCGCAGCATGCGCCGGGCCGAGGTGCGCAACTTCGCTGCCCGTGCCCTGGGCCCGGTGGACCCGGAGGCATTGAAGGCCATTGCGAAGATCCTGGACGAGAGCGACTAAGCCTCCTCTTCCGAATAGTTACATCCGCGAGAAACTTTGACGCCCCGTAAAGGGCAGTGGTACGCTCACAAACACGTTTCACACATGTGTGAGACGTGTTTGATAACTCGATAAACGCTGGACGGGGCAATCCTGGTCCGGGGATGTTTGTGCACCGTGACTGGGGGGTCACCGCCGAATCTCTCCGCCGCAGGAGTTCCGCTGGTTTCCGGTTGGTGGCTCGGTCCTTGATCGGGAGTGAATCAGCGGGGCGTGCCCCGTACGGCGTTTGTTGCGGATCGGATCAGGTGCCTCGGCGCCCCCGAGTCCGGATCATCCGCTGCCTGTGGGGGGACAGTGCGTGATGACAACAGAAGCCAGCGGATACCGTCCGCTGGCTTCGCTGTTTTCCGGCGGCAACTACCGCGAGCTGAAGGCCGCATCAAAGGCAGCGTCCGGCGGATCCATCGCCAGCGACTTCACAAAGGCCAGCGCCTCCGGGGCGCCGACCAGCCGGTCCATCCCGGCGTCCTCCCATTCCACGGAGATGGGCCCCTCGTAGCCGATGCTGTTGAGCATCCGGAAGGCGTCCTCCCACGGCACGTCGCCGTGCCCGGTGGAAACGAAGTCCCAGCCGCGCCGCGGGTCGGCCCAGGCCAGGTGCGAGCCGAGCCGGCCGTTGCGCCCGTTGGACATGCGCTTCTTCGTGTCCTTGCAGTCCACGTGGTAGATCCGGTCGGCAAAGTCCCAGAGGAAGCTGACCGGATCCAGGTCCTGCCAGACAAAGTGGCTGGGGTCCCAGTTCAGGCCGAAGGCCGGACGGTGCCCGATGGCTTCCATCGCCCGCTGCGTAGTCCAGTAGTCGTAGGCAATTTCGCTGGGATGCACCTCGTGCGCAAACCGAACGCCTACCTCGTCAAACACGTCCAGGATGGGGTTCCAGCGGTCCGCGAAGTCCCGGTAGCCGGCGTCGATCGCTTCGGCGGATACGGGAGGGAACATCGCCACGTATTTCCAGATCGAGGAACCGGTGAAGCCCACCACGGTCTTCACCCCCAGGGCGGCGGCGAGCCGGGCGGTGTGCTTCATTTCCTCGGCGGCCCGCTGCCGGACACCCTCCGGCTCCCCGTCGCCCCAGACCTGGTCCGGCAGGATGTCCCGGTGCCGCTGGTCAATCGGGTCATCGCAGACTGCCTGGCCCTTGAGGTGGTTGGAGATGGCATAAACCTTCAGATGGTACTTCTCCAGGATGTCGCGGCGGCTCTGCACGTACTCTTCGTCATCCCACCGCCACGGGTCCAAATGATCGCCCCAACAGGCGATCTCCAGGCCGTCGTAGCCCCACTCCGAGGCAAGGCGGGCTACTTCCTCCAGCGGCAGGTCGGCCCACTGGCCGGTAAACAGGGTGACAGGACGGGGCATGGCTGGCTCCTTCGGGACGGGGATTATCGACGGTGACTAACTGGGTCAGGCGACAGGCGTCCAAACACTGGACTTGCCTGCGCTGCGGGATACGGCGTCCAGCACTTCCTGGACCTGCAGGCCGTCAGCGAACGACGGCGACGGGTCGGTTCCGGCGGCGACGGCCTCAACAAAGTCCTTCGCCTGGTGCACAAAACCGTGCTCGTAGCCCAGCGAATGTCCGGCCGGCCACCAGGCCTCCATGTAGGGATGGGTGGGTTCGGTGACCATGATCCGGGTGAAGCCCTGCCGGTCAGCCGGAGCGGTGTAGTCATAGAACTCCAGGAAGTTCAGGTCCTCCAGGTCGAAGCTGAGCGCCCCGCGGGTGCCGGAGATTTCCACCCGCAGTGCGTTCTTGCGCCCGGTGGCCATCCGGCTGGCTTCGAAACTGCCCAGCACCCCCGTGTCGAAGCGTCCGGTGAACAGCGCGACGTCGTCCACGGTCACCGGCCCGCGCTCTTGGCTGCTGCCGGCCGTCCCGCCCAGCCCGCCGCCGCGTGCCTTCCCGCCGGGGGAGTCTGTGGCGTCGTCTGTTGCAGCGGCGGGGGAGTCCGCAGGGATCGGACGGGTGGGAACCAGGGTTTCCATGGTGCCGCTGACCTCGGACAGCCGGAGCCCGGTGATGTACTGGGCCAGGTCCACGGCGTGGGCGGCCAGGTCTCCGAGCACGCCGGAGCCGGCCTGTTCCTGCTGCAGCCGCCAGGTCAGCGGGGCGTCCTCGTCCACCAGCCAGTCCTGCAGGTAGACCGCCCGTACCTGGCGTACGTCGCCGACGGCCCCGGCGGCCACGAGGTTCCGGGCATGGGTGGTGGCGGGCAGCCGGCGGTAGGTGAATCCCACCATCGCCCGCGCACCGGAGGAGGTCCGGGCCACCGCAGCTGCCTCGGCCATGGCACGTGCCTCTTCGGCCGTGTTGGCCAGCGGTTTTTCGCACAGCACGTGTTTGCCTGCCTGCAGCGCCGCAATGGCGATCTCCGCGTGCGAGGCACCGGGGGTGACAATGTCGATCACGTCGATGTCCTCCCGCGCCACTGCCTCGCGCCAGTCGGTGGCAGTTTCCGCCCAGCCCCATTTCGCGGCGGCAGCGGCGGTGCGGCCGGCATCCCGGCCCACCAGCAGCGTGGGCTCCGGCTGCAGCGGCAGGTCAAAGAACCGCGGTGCCACCCGCCAGGCCTGTGAATGGGCGGCACCCATAAAACCGTGCCCGATCATGGCCACTTTCAGGGGCTTGTTCTCCTGCATGGATTTCCTCTTTCCGGGCCGTACGGGTGCGGCTGGGTAGTGCTGGATAGTGCGGCCGACGGCGGGACGCGTGTGTCGGTGCGTCCCGCCGTCGGGCTCCCCGGGTTTGGCCGGGACCAGGCCGCGTCACGAATCGAACGGCATGATTCGAACGGTCAAGACTCGAACGGTCAGGATTCGAACGCGGTGGGCAGGTACTGCTCCACGTTCTCCGAGGTCACCACCGGGGCGTTGAGCACCACCCGGTTGGGTACTTCGATTTCCACCAGATCGCTCATCGCCTTGTCCTGCACCAGCAGCCGGGCCAGCCGGATGCCGTCCGCGGCCTGGGTGTGCGGATAGATGATGGTGGCCTGCATAACGCCGTCGCCGGACTGGATCTCGCGCATGGCGTTGGCCGAGCCTGCGCCGCCCACCATGATGAACTCGTCGCGTCCGGCGGCGTCGATGGCGGCCAGGACGCCGATGCCCTGATCGTCGTCGTGGTTCCACAGGGCATCGATTTCGGGTGCGGCGGAGAGCAGCTGGGATGCTGCGGCCTCGCCGCCCTGGACGGTGAAGTCCGCGGCCACCCGGTTGCTGACCTCAAGCCCGCAGCCGGCCAGGGCGTCCTCGAAGCCCTGGCTGCGGTCCTGGGTGAGCGGCAGCGAGTCGATGCCGGCGATCTCCGCCACAACGGCGTCGGGGTTATCGCCCACCTGCTCACAGATATAGGTGCCTGCGCTGACGCCCATGCCGTAGTTATCGCCCAGCACGGTGGCGCGGGCGGCAAACGGGCTGGAGAACTCCCGGTCCACGTTGATCACCGGAATCCCTGCCTCCATGGCCCGCGTGGCGACGTCGGTCAGGGCGGCGCCGTCCGTCGGCAGGAGGACAATCGCGTCCACCTGGTCATTGATGAACTGTTCCACCTGGCTGATCTGGAGGTTGGCGTCATTGGTGCCCTCCGCCACGCGCAGGTCAATGTCCGGGTATTTCTCGGCCTCCGCCAGGGCCGCCGAGTTGATGGCGCCCAGCCAGCCGTGGTCTGCCGCGGGGCCGGAGAACCCGATGACGGCGGTTTCGCCCTCAGCCTGGTTGCCCTCGGCCGAGTTGTTGGTTGGTTCGCTGTTGCTTTCATCGCCGCTGGTACATCCGGTGAGGACCAGCGCGCCAGCGGCAATACACGCCGCGGTGGCCGCGAACTGCCTCCTGCCCGTCATGCGTCCATGCATGGTGTTCTCCTCTGTCGATAGAGCACTACTGGGGTGACATGCGTCACAGTAACAGAAGTCCGACGATAAAGCGCCAAGATACTACTGGCAATCGACATAAGTGTGTAAGCTCCGTCACATGGCCGCATCCCACGTCTCCTCCGAGCCCGCCGTTGCGCTGCTCGAGGTTCACAATCTCAGCAAGAGCTTCGCCGGAGTCCGCGCGCTCAAAGCAGTGAATCTGCAGGTACTTCCCGGTGAGGTGCACTGCGTGCTCGGCCAGAACGGTGCCGGCAAGTCCACCCTGATCAAGGCCCTCTCCGGTGTGCACCAGCCGGATTCCGGCGAGATCCGCTGGAACGGGGAACCGGTGACACTCTCCGGCCCGACGGCGGCGCTGGAGCTGGGCATTGCCACCATGTACCAGGAACTGGACGTGGTGGACGGGCTGAGTGTCGCGGAGAACATCTTCCTCGGCCACGAGGACTCCCGGGCCGGCGTACTGCGGGTTCGGGACGCCCGCCGCCGGGCCCGGGAACTGCTCGCCCGGCTGGGGCACACCGACATCTCCCCGTCCGCCGAAGTGGGCAGCCTGTCCGCGGCCGGCAAGCAGATGGTGAGCATGGCCCGGGCCCTCTCCCGCAACGCCCGGCTGATCATCATGGACGAGCCCAGCGCCATCCTGGACGTGGGGGAGGTGGCCAACCTGTTCCGGGTGATCCGCGAGCTCACCGGCCAGGGCATCGCCATTGTCTACATCTCGCACCGGCTGGAGGAGATCCGGCAGATCGGGGACCGGATCTCGGTGATCAAGGACGGCTCCAGCACCGCCTCCTCGCTGCCCGTGGAAGGCACGTCCCGGGCGGACCTGGTCCGGCTGATGACCGGGCGCGACGTTGCCCACGCCTTTCCGCCGCGGATCCCCGTGCCCGGTGCGGCGCCCGTGGTGCTCGAGGTCCAGGACCTGGGCCTGGCCGGCTCCTTTACCGGGGTGAGCTTCACCGTCCGCGCCGGGGAGGTGTTCGGCCTGGCCGGGCTGGTGGGCTCGGGCCGCTCGGAAATCCTGGAAACCATCTACGGTGCCCGCCGCGCCACTGCGGGAACGGTGCGGGTCAACGGCACCACCCTGCAGCCCGGCTCCGTGCCGGCGGCGATCGGCGTGGGCCTCGGCCTGTCCCCGGAGGAACGCAAAAGCCAGGGCCTGCTGCTGGAGGAGCCCATCTACCGCAACGCCACGCTTTCCACCTTCGCCCGGTTCGCCCGGCGCGGGCTGCTCAACGAGCGGCGGGAGAAGGAGGCCACCCGCACCCAGGCGGCCGCGGTGCAGCTGCATCCGGCGGATCCGGACCGGCCCGCCCGAACCCTCTCCGGCGGCAACCAGCAAAAGGTGCTGCTGGCCCGCTGGCTGCTGCACGGCACTAAGGTCCTGCTGCTCGATGAACCTACCCGCGGCGTCGACGTCGGCGCCAAAACAGAGATTTACACACTGATCCGCAACCTGGCCGCCGACGGCGTGGCCGTGGTGGTGGTCTCCAGCGAACTGGAGGAGGTGCTCGGGCTGGCGGACCGGGTGCTTGTGCTCGACGCCGGCCGGGTGCTCGCCACCGGCAATGCCACTGATCTGGACGAGCACGCCGTGCTTGACCTCGTGCTGAAAGGAAACGCGCAGTGAGTGAGTCCAAAACGGCGGCGGTCCAGCCGCCCCCGGCCGACGGCGCCACCGCCCCGGCCATCCGGCAGAACCCGATGCGTACCTGGCTCGGCGGCTCCGCCGGGCGCAACCTGGGCCTGGCGCTGGCCGTGGTGCTGCTGTGCGTAGTAGGCGCGGCAACCAGCGGGGACCGGTTCCTGAACCTGGAAAACATGCTGACCATCCTTCGCTACGCCTCGATCACCGGGGTGATCTGCATCGGCATGACGTTTGTGATCACCGCGGGCGGCATCGACCTTTCCGTGGGCTCGGTGATGGGACTGACCACCGTGGTGGCGTCGCTGACCGCAGTGCAGCGCACCGCCGGGGAGACCAGCTGGCTGCTGATGGTGGCCGTGGCGCTCGCCGTCGGAATGTTTGCCGGGCTGATCAACGGGGTGATCATCGCCTACGGCAACGTGGTGGCGTTTATGGCCACCCTGGCCATGCTGGTGGCCGCCCGCGGCGCCGCGGAACTGATCTCCGGACGGCGGACGCAGATTGTCATTGAACCGGACTTCCTGTCCGTAATGCGCTCAAACTTCCTGGGCGTGCCCCTGCTGATCTGGATCTTCGCCCTGGTGGCCGCCGCCGGCTGGTTCCTGCTCAACCGCACCACCTTCGGCCGACGCACCGTGGCCATCGGCGGCAACCTGGAGGCAGCCCGGCTGGCCGGCATCAAGGTCAAACGGCACATCGTCTGGCTGTACGTACTCTCCGGCACCACCGTGGGAATTGCCGGGGTGATGATGATGGGCCGCACCACCGCCGGCACCTCCACCCACGGCCTGCTGTTCGAGCTGGACGCGATCGCCGCCGTCGTGGTGGGCGGCACGCTGCTGATCGGCGGGCGCGGCACCATTGTGGGCACCGTACTGGGTGTGCTGCTGTTCAGCATCCTCATCAACGTGTTTACGCAGAACAACCTGGACACCTCGGTGCAGCAGGTGGCCAAGGGTGCCATCATCGTGGCCGCCGTCCTGCTGCAGCAGCGCTTCGCGGTGCGCGGCACCCGGCGCAAGGGCGCACTATGAACCGCCGGGCAGGGAACACGGGGGAGCGCCCGGCGGGAACTGCGGGGAGCTGTTCCCCGGCTGCCGGGTTACGGGCGCTGCCGGGTAACGCCGGTCACTATGCTTCAATTGGCCAGTGGTCGATATAAGGAAAACCGCGTCGGCTCCGGCCGGCGCCAGCGAACTCTTCCAGCTGCTGCGCGACGGGCAGCCCCGCACCCGGACCGAGCTGGCGGACCTGGTGGGAGTGGCCCGTTCCACCGTGGCGCTGCGGCTGGATGCGCTGATGGACCTGGGCCTGGTGGCTCCGGTGGAGGACGCCATTTCCACCGGCGGCCGGCCCTCGGCGCAGGTGGCGCTGCAGACCGACACCCGGCTGGTCCTGGGCGTGGACATCGGCGCCTCGCATCTGCACGTGGGACTGACCGATCTCTCCGGCACCGCCCTGGCGGACGCCTTCCGGGACGGACTGCTGGTCAGCGCCGGACCCCGGACCGTCCTGGATGCCGTGGTGGAACTGGCCACCACCGTGCTGGCGGAGGCCGGCCGGTCCGCCGCTGACCTGCTGGCGGTGGGCGTGGGCCTGCCCGGACCGGTGGAACACAGCACCGGACGCCCCATCAACCCGCCCATCATGCCCGGCTGGCACGGCTTCGACGTGCCCGGCTACCTGCACGGGCACTTCGGCGTGCCGGTGCTGGTGGACAACGATGTGAACGTGATGTCGGTGGGGGAGCGGGAAACCGCCTGGCCCGACGTCGAAAACCTGATTTTCGTGAAGGTGGCCACCGGCATCGGCGCCGGGATCATCTGCAACGGTGAGCTGCTGCGCGGCGCCGACGGCGTGGCCGGGGACATCGGGCACATCCGGGTGGCCAGCGGCGAGGAACTGCTGTGCCGGTGCGGCAACGTCGGCTGCCTGGAGGCACTGGCCTCCGGACCCGCGGTGGCCCTGAAACTGCAGGCCGCCGGACACAGCGCCGAGGACAGCCGCGACGTTGTGGACCTGGTAAACCGGGGCGACCAGGACGCGGTGCGCGCGGTCCGCCAGGCCGGCCGGGACGTGGGCGAGGTGCTCTCGGCCTGCCTGAGCATGATGAACCCCGCCGTCATTGTGATCGGCGGGTCCATGGCCCTGACCGGCGAGCACTTTATTGCCGGGGTCCGGGAAGCGGTGTACTCACGCAGCATGCCGCTGGCCACCCAGCACCTGCAGATAGTCCAGTCCGCGTCCGGGCCGGACGCCGGCATGCTCGGAGCGAGCATGCTGGCCATCCACCACGCCCTCTCTCCGGAGAGCGTGGACGGCATGCTGGCCGCCCGGGTGGGGTAGGGCGCGCCCGCGCGGGGCCCTATAGTTCCCCTCATGACAAAACCCTCGAATTACGAGATCCACGCCTGGCGCCGGCTTCAGCGGGTCCGGTCCCGTCCGGTCTCGCGGGTGATGAAACAGGCCAGCGGGCAGGTGGCCGACGGCGCGGAAGGGCTGGGCCGGCGCGCCGCCAAATACCTCGGGGACCGCCCCGGTGCCAAGGCGGCCGTCTCCCGCGGACAGGAACTCTTCGGCCGGGGTGCCGAGGCCCTGCGCGCCGGAGCACGCAAAACCGCCGGGTCCGTTCCCGAGGCCGTGGCCGACTGGGGCGGCTCCGCCGTCGACTCCGTGAACCGGGTGCTGGCACGGGCCGGGCGGACGGAACTGAATCCGCGCTGGGTGCTCGAGGCCCACCGCAAACGCGGCCACGAGGTGTCCTCCCTGGCGGACCTGCGCCGGCTGGACCTGGCCCAGCTCGACGCCGTGCGCGGACGGGGAGTGAACCTGTACTACCCGATTGCCGCCGCAGTGTCGGGGATGGGCGCCGGACTGGTGATGTCCGGCGGGGCATTGTTCGCCGCCGCCACCGGTACCGCTGCGGTACCTGCCGGGGGAAATGTTCCCGGAGCCGAAGGCGACGCGGCAGTGCTCCTGAAACTGGCGCAGCGGTCGGCGGGGCATGTGGGGCTGTTCTACGGCTATGACCCCGACGAGCCCGCCGAAAAGCTGTTCATCCTGGCAGTGGTGAACGCCGGCACGGCCCTCTCCGCCAGCGCGAAAACCGCCGCGGTGGCTGACGTGTCCCGGCTGACCCAGGCACTGGTCCGCCGCACGGCGTGGGCGGACCTGCAGGCACCGGTGGTTGACCGGGTCTCCGCGGAGTTCACGAAGGCCTTCGCGATGCGGATCAGCAGGCAGTCCCGGGGCAAGGTGGTGCCCGCGGCGGGCATCCTGGTGGGCGGCGGGTTCAACTGGGCCACGCTGGAATCCGTGGTGGACGCGGCCGACGCCGCTTACCGCCGCCGCTTCCTGCTGGAGAAGTACCCGCAGTTCGGTGCGGAGGATGCCCCCGGCGTGGTGATTGACCCGGAGGCGGACGAGGATGCTGACGAAGCCATCAGTGTGCTCGCCGAGCTTGCCCGGGTGGGCGGGCCGGAGCTGACCTAACCGGCTTATCCGCTGGCCCGGACCACGAGTTCCGGGGCCAGCCGCAGGCTCTCCGCGGACCCGCCGCCCATCAGCGACTGCAGCGCCAGCAGTCCGCGCCGGCCCATTTCATGCATGGGGGAGCGGATGGTGGTCAGGTTGATCCCGCCGGCCAGCGGGGTGTCATTAAACCCGCCCACGGCCACGTCCCCGGGAACGCTGAGCCCGCGCTCGCGGAAGACGCCCGTGGCGCCGATGGCGGCAAAGTCATTCACGGCAAACACGGCCTCGGGCACCCGGCCGGAGGCAAGGATCCGCCGGGCGGCGTCCTGGCCGGCGGCCGCGTCAAAACCGTTGTGGATGATCCACTCTTCCGGAACCTCCATGCCGGCCTCGGACAGCACGTCCAGGAAACCGCCGGTACGCCCCTGCGAGGTGGAGGTATTCGCGGAACCGGCCACCAGGGCAAAGGACCGGCGGCCCGAGGCCAGGAAATGTTCGGCCATCAGCCGTCCGCCGGCGTAATCGTCGCAGGTCACGCTGACATGCCCGGCGGAGGACCGGCTGACCAGCACCAGCGGCACCCCGCGGCCGGCCAGCTCCTGAAGATACGGCTCATGCAGATGGGCGTCGCCGAAAATCAGCCCGTCGGAACGCCGCCCCAGCAGCATCTCGGCCTTGGCCCGCTGCTTGCCGGGATCATCCAGCGAGTTGGCCACCACGGCGAACAGCCCGTTTTCGGCGGCGGCCTCGTCAACGCCCTCGTAAATGGTGGCCAGGACAAAGTCCTGCAGCCGGGGAACAATCACGCCCACAATGTCCGAGCGGGAGGTCCGCAGCGAGGCCGCATGCGGATTACGGCTGTAGCCGCGCTCCCGGGCAAGGCTGAAAATCCGCTCCGTGGTGGCCGGCGCAGCCCACTTGGACTCGGTTCCGGCCGGATCATTCAGGACGCGGGAAACGGTGGAGACGTTCAGGCCGAGCTCCTTGGCCAGCAGCTTCAGCGTGACCTGTCCTGAGGATGGCATGTTTCCGTTTCGTTTCGTATGTCGGGGAAATGTAACGAGTGTGTGAATGTGTTGCGCTTCACATGATCTGCCCCATAGTATCTCTTCCACCGGTTACACAAACGTTTGCGGCAATCGTATGCGGCAATCGTTCGGCCGGCCAGAGGCAATCAACGAACGGAACTGGGCAGTGGCTTCAATTGTGGTTTTGGGTACAGGCGGCACCATCGCCTCCCGCGGACAGGGTCCGGAGGGAGCCGTGGCTGCCGACGGCGCGGCGTCACTCGCCGCGTCCCTTACCGGCCGGCACACGGTGACCACCCGGGACATCCTCACCACGGGCAGCTACCGGCTGGACCTGGGCAACCTGCGGACCATTGCCGAAGCGGCCTCCGCCGCCGTGGCGCAGGAGGACGTGGACGGCGTCGTAGTCACCCACGGCACCGACACCATGGAGGAAACCGCGTTCCTGCTGGACCTGGTGCATGCCGGCTCCAAACCCGTGGTCTTTACCGGCGCCCAGCAGCCGGCCGACAGCGCCAACCCGGACGGCCCGCAGAACCTCGCCGAAGCCGTGGAGGCCGCTGCCGAGAAGCAGCTGCACGGCACCGGAGTGCTGATCAGCTTCGCCGGAACCGTCCGCACCGCCCGCGGCGCCCGCAAGGCACACACCACTGCCGCCAGCCCCTTTGCCGGCGGCACGGAGGTGGCGCACCTGGCCGGGAACGACGTCGTCGTGGCCGCCCGCCCGGACCGCTGCCCGCCGCTGCCCCTGCCCGGCGCCGCCTTTGATGCCGCCCGGGTGGAGATCATTACCGCCTACCCCGGGGCCACTCCGAACCTGCTGCGCCACGCGGCGGCCGACGGTGCGCAGGCCGTGGTGCTGGCCGGGACCGGCATCGGCAACGCGGGACCCGGCTTCGCCGAAGCCGTGGCGGACCTGACCGGGGCAGGCGTCCACGTGATCCTGGCCAGCCGCACCCCGTGGGGCCCGGTGATCCCGACCTACGGCAACGGCGGCGGCAAGGACCTGGTCCGCGCCGGAGCCGTCACGGCCCGCACCCTGAACCCGTTCCAGTCCCGCATCCTGGCCGCGCTGTTGCTCGCCCTGGATCCGTCGTCGGAGACGTTCCCCGAACGCTTCTCCGCCTACGCCTAGACCACCCCGTCCCTACTTCCACCCCCACCACGCACGAACCCAGGAGGAACACCATGAGCAAGAAAATCCAAGTTTCAGTCGGTATCGACGTCGACGCCGTGGGCGGCTGGCTCGGCTCCTACGGCGGCGAGGATTCGCCGGGCGATATTTCCCGCGGCATCTTCGCCGGCGAGGTGGGCGTGCCCCGCCTGCTCAAGCTGGCCACCGACCGGCAGATGCCGGTGACCTGGTTCTGGCCCGGCCACTCCATTGAAACCTTCCCGGAGCAGTTCGAAGCCACCGTCGCCGCCGGCCACGAGGTGGGCGTGCACGGCTACAGCCACGAAAACCCGATCGCCATGACCCGCGAGCAGGAAACCGAGGTGCTGGACCACTGCATCGAGCTGTTCACCACCCGCACCGGCAAAAAGCCGGTGGGCTACGTGGCCCCCTGGTGGGAATTCTCCAACGTCACCAACGAGATCCTGCTCGAGCGCGGCTTCCTCTACGACCACTCGCTCATGCACAACGACTTCACCCCGTACTACGTCCGCGTGGGCGATTCCTGGACCAAGATCAACTACGACGCCGCGTCCGCGAAGGAATGGATGAAGCCGCTGGTCCGCGGCGAGGAGACCGACCTGATCGAAATCCCGGCCAACTGGTACCTGGATGACCTGCCTCCCATGATGTTCATCAAGGGCAGCGCCAACAGCCACGGCTTCGTTTCCCCGCGGGACATCGAGCAGATGTGGAAGGACCAGTTCGACTGGGTCTACCGCGAAATGGACTACGCCGTCTTCCCGATCACCATCCACCCGGACGTCTCCGGCCGGCCGCAGAACCTGCTGATGCTCGAGCGGCTCTTCGACCACATTGCCGGCCACGACGGCGTGGAGTTCGTGAACATGGAAACCATTGCCCGGGACTTCGCCGCCCGCAACCCCCGCACCACTTAACCCCCACTCAAGATCCCTCTGGTACAGGATAGGACCCCCCCTCAATGAGCGCTGCACCCCATAAACGCCCGCCCACCGGAACCGGCCGCCGGGTTGGCGACGTCGCCCCCTGGGACGTGGAGATCACCCCCAAGGTGGTCCGCAAGGTTTCGCTGGTCTGCTTCATCGCCTGGGTAGTGTCGGTCTACGACTTCACCCTCTTCGGCACGCTGCTGCCGGTCATCGCCGAGGACTTCGGCTGGACCGCCGCGGAATCCACCGCAGTGAACACCATTGCGCACGTGGGCATCTTTATTGTGGCGCTCGTGGTGGGCACCATCATTGACCGGCTCGGCCGCAAGAACGCGCTGATTGTGCTGATGCTCGGCGGCGCCGCCGCGGCAGGCTTCACCGGCCTGGCCGCCGGCGCCGTCAGCCTGATCATCATCCGCTCCTTCTCCGGATTCTCCATGTCCGAGGAAGTGGTGAACGCCGTCTACCTCAACGAGATCTACAAGAAGGTCAAGAACCGCGGCCTGATGTACTCGATCGTCCAGGGCGGCTGGCCGGTGGGCGCACTGCTCTCCGCCGGACTCTCCGCAGCCCTGCTGCCGGTTATCGGCTGGCGCTGGAGCTTTGTGGTGGCCGCCGTTATGGCGCTGCTGGTGGCCGTGATGGCCTCCCGGCTGCCCGAATCACCCACCTTCGCCGCCATCAAGGAAGTCCGCCGCCGCCAGGACGCAGGGGACGTTGAAGGCGCACGGGCGCTGGCCGCCGAGCACGATCTGGAAGAGGGCAGCCAGCACAAGACCGGCTTCAAGGACGTCTTCACCCCCGAGTTGCGCCGCCACACCACCCTGCTCTCCCTGGCCTGGCTGTTCAACTGGGCCGCCATCCAGGTCTTCTCCGTGCTGGGCACCACCGTGCTGGTGGAAGCCAAGGACGTCTCCTTCGAAAACGCCCTGCTGATCCTGGTCCTGGCCAACGCCGTGGGCTTTGCCGGCTACGTGTTCCACGGCTGGCTCGGTGACCGCATCGGCCGGCAGAAGACCGTTATCCTCGGCTGGTTCGGCGGCGGCGCCGCCAGCCTGATCATGCTGCTGGGACCCAGCAGCGAGGTCTTCATCATCATCATGTACGCCCTGACCCTGTTCTTCCTCACCGGCCCCTACGCCGCCCTGCTCTACTACATGGGCGAGTCCTACCCCGCGCACGTCCGCGGCATGGGCACCAACGTGGCCCACGTGATGGCGCCGCTGGGCGGCATCGCCGGCTCCGGCCTGCTCAGCCTCTTCCTCTTTATGGGACTGGGCATGCAGACCGCAGCCATCATTACCGGCACCGGCGGCCTGGTCATCTCCGCACTGTGCATGATCGGCACCCGCAAGGTGGACCAGGCCACCGGCAAAGCGACCGAAAAGAAGGTAACCGCATGAACCGCGATGACGGATTCGAAGGCAAAACAGCAGTAATCTCCGGCGGTGCCTCCGGCATCGGCCAGGCCCTGGCCGTGGCCTACGCCCGGGCCGGAGCCAACACCGTGGTGGGCTACCTGGAAAACGATCCGCACGACGTCGGCGAAACGGTGGCGCTGGTGGAGGCCGCAGGAGCCAAGTGCGTTCCGGTGCCGGTGGATGTGCGCAGCTACGCGGACACCGAAGCCCTGGCGCAGGCCGCGCTGGATAGCTTCGGCCGGCTGGACATTGCCGTGGCCGCCGCCGGGATCCTGCGCCGCGCCTCGTTGGCGGACATGACCGACGAGGCGTGGGAGGACATGATGGCGGTGGACCTGTCCGGCGTGATGCGCACTTTCCGCTCCTGCGCCGCCCGGATGGAGCACGGCGGTGCCATGGTGGCTACCTCCTCGATTGCCGGCGGGGTTTACGGCTGGGAGGACCACAGCCACTACGCCGCCGCGAAGGCCGGCCTGCTGGGCATGTGCCGTTCCCTCGCCGTCGAACTGGCGCCCCGGAAAATCCGGGTCAACGCCGTCATCCCCGGGCTGATCGAAAGCCCGCAGTCCCTGGACGGCGTGAACTCGCTGGGCAAGGACGGCCTGGAGGCGGCCGGCAGCATCATTCCGTGGGGCCGGGTAGGCAACGTGGATGAAGCCGCCCGCGTGATCCGCTTCCTCACCGGCGATGACTCCGCCTATGTCACCGGCCAGCAGCTGATTGTCGACGGCGGACTCACCGTCCGCTGGCCCAGCTAGGCCGCACGCCAGGCCTTCCCCCGGGAGGCCCCCTCAACCCTCCGGCCGTGGAGTTTCCCCCGGCTCCGCGGCCGGAGCCTCAACTTTTGCAAAGGATGTATCCATGAGCTCATTTCGCGGCAAGACCGCCGTTATCACCGGAGCCGGCAGCGGCATCGGTGCCGCCATTGCCCGGCTTTTCGCTGCCGAAGGCGCGGACCTGGCCCTGCTGGACCTGGATGAGGCCCAGGCCGGCGCCGTCGCCGCCGAGTGCACCGCCCTGGGCGTGAAAGCCACTGCCCGGCGCGTGGATGTAACGGACAGCGAGGATGTCCGTGCCGCCATGGACGCCGCCGCCGGGGAGCTGGGCGGACTGGACATCCTGGTCAGCAGTGCGGGCATCCTGGACGAAACCCCGTTCCTGGAACTGAGCCCGGAAACCTTCGACCGGACCCTGGACGTGGACCTGCGCGGCGTGTTCCTTGCCGCCCGGTGGGCCGCGCCGCACATGGTGGAACGCGGCGGCGGGCGGATCATCAACATTTCCTCGCAGCTGGGCATCAAGGGCGGCACCGGGCTGGCGCACTACGTCTCCGCGAAGGCCGGCGTCATCGGCCTGACCAAGGCGCTGGCCCTGGAACTGGCACCGCACTCGATCCTGGTCAACGCCATTGCGCCGGGCCCGATCTTCACGCCGCTGATCGACGGGCTCTCCGAGGACTGGAAAGCCGCCAAGCAGGCCGAACTGCCGGTGGGCCGGTTCGGCACGGCGGAGGAAGTGGCACCCACCGCGCTGCTGCTGGCCTCCTCGCCCGGCGGCAACCTGTACACCGGGCAGACACTGGGCCCGAACAGCGGCGACGTGATGCCGTAGGTCCCGAAACCCCACCAGCAGGTCCAGCAACAGGAAGGCAGAGCATGTGCGGAGCATGTCCCGGCGGAACGGTAATCCCACGGCTGTCGGCGTATGCCGCGCTGGCCGGAATCCGCTCCTCCGTGGCCGGGGTGCTGCAGGAGATTGCCGGTCGGCGGCTGACCGTGCGGGCCTTCGGCGATGCCTGGACTGTCCGCGACCGGCTCGGGAAGCAGCAGGTGCTGCCCGGGCTGGAAGAGGTTGCCGCAGCGGTGGCGGCGGGGCCGTTGGACTGGGACGCGGTTGCCCGGCTCACCGGCCAGGAGGTTACCGGCCGGGTCCCGGACCTGTCCTGCCCGGCGCTGCCCGTGCTGCAGGAGATTGCCGCCGCCCCGCTGTCCCCGGATGCTCCCCGGCCGGAACTCACCGCCGGGGAGTTTGCGGCGGGGCTGCTGGTGCATGCGGCCAATCGTGCCGGCTCAGGTACCGGCGCTGTAGCCCGGGACTGACCCAAGGACGGGGCCGGCAGCAGGGGAGTGGCTGGAACCGGGTGCTGGGTCGGAACCGGGTGCGATGCCGACGGCCGGAGTGGGGCCGGAGCCAAGTGCGGGGCTGGAACCGGGTGCTGGGTCAGGGCCAGGGTCAGGCTCCGTGGAGGTATCCGGCGGCGGTGTTGTCCCCGTCGTCGTCCCCGGCGTCGCTGAATGCGGCCGGTCCCGGCGGCCCGGAGCTTCGCCGGGGCTGAGATAACGGATGTCCCGGCGGCCGTCGGTCAGTATCCGCAGGTCCTCGTCGAGGTTCCGGCGCAGCTCCATCAGCTCAAACTGGTACTGGTGTGGCTCCGCTGCAGTGATGCGCAGGTAGCGGTTGCAGGCTGCGGACATACGCATCAGGACCTCGCCTGCGGTGGAACCGGGCTGAAGCCGGGCGAGGGTTTCCATCAGGTTTTCCCGGATATCGTGCACCGAGCTGCGGAACCTCGGTTCCAGGGCCGCAGTTTCCGCGGAACGGGGATCCATCGGGGCAAGCATCCGTTTCAGGTGCAGATATGTGACCAGTTCATTGAGCGCCCGGGCTTCCTCCCTGCGGGCCAGGCCGCGTTTCGTCAGCCATCCGGCGGCGAATCCGAGCACCACGCCCGTCACCGGCATCACGACAATCCAGATCCAATCCATCCCAGCCTCCTGTCGATGCATGGAGAGGCTACGGCTGCGCGCCGGTATCAACCAGAGGGGACGGCCGGTACCGGGCCCGCTACCCGGTTTCAGCTCAAAACTACTGGCGAGCCCTGGTCAACTGGTCCTCCACAGGTGCGGTAGCGTGTGCCTCGATGCATTCGCATCGACTTTCGCTTTTCTGTCCATGGGGGACCTATGCCTGCTTTGCCCGGCGTCCGCATCGCTTCGATGACGGAACACATCTCTTCTTCTCGCCGCACCAGGCCGTTGGCCTTCGGGGCTGTGGCGCTGAGCGCCGTCGTCGTTCTCACCGGCTGCGGAGGGGGTGAGATGGAGCAGGCTGCTGCGACGCCCTCGCCCGCCAAAACGACGTCGTCCCCCTCGCCGTCTCCTACGCCCACCGTCACGCAGATCGCGAACAAGGCCTGCAACTCGGCGGGCTCCACGCAAACGGTGAAGCAGGCTACGGCCAGCCCCACGCCGACGCCGTCGAAGACCTCGGCAAAGGCGTCGCCGTCCTCCTCTCCGAGCACCACTGCGGCCTCACCCTCGCCGACCACCACCGTCCAGAGCACTGTCTACGTGTGTACCGAGAACGACAACGGCAAGCTGATCTGGATGGAGAAGGACGAGTCGGAGAAACTGCTCGCAGACCGGAAAGAGACGGAGGAACGGAAAGCCGCCGAGGACAAAAAGAGGAACTCTGAGCAGGCTCCGCCGCCGGTTGATCCCGGTCCGGCTCCGGCTCCACCTGCCCCGGCTCCGGCACCGCCGGCTCCCGCACCGGCTCCTCCTGCCCCGGCACCAGCACCTCCTGCCCCGGCACCTGCACCGCCCGCACCCGCTCCGGTGATTCCGCCGCCCGCTCCGGCCCCGGCCTACTATCCGAACTGTTCCGCGGCCCGCGCCGCCGGCGCAGCGCCGGTACGGATCGGCCAGCCCGGTTACGGCACCCACCTGGACCGCGACGGCGACGGCGTGGGCTGCGAGTAAGTCGGCCGGACCCGCGCCGGGGTTTGCGTTAGCTCTAGATGTTGCCCTCGGACCCGCCTAGCGTTGTTTCGAGGGCAACATCCGCCGGAGCAAAAACGGGCCACAGCGTCCGGGCATGTTGCCGCATCAGAAGCCGGACCGGGGCCCTGCCACGGCAGGCTCCGGCAGATCCCCGCTGAGGCGCCATGTCCCACCACGCAGACCCCGTCCCATCTCCTTCTGATTCTCCGCGGCCGGGACAGTGGCCGGGACAGCGGCCGTCCGGAAAGCCGGCGTCGGGCAGCCGGATACCGGAGCCGCGGGGGCCGAGGCGAAGTCCCAGATCAGCCTGGCTTGTGCTGGGCCTGGCCGCAGTGCTGCTTTGTGTGTTGGCGTTGCGCGGAACGGTGGGGATTGCCGCGTGGATGCTGGCCGTGGGGCTGCTGCTGTTGGTCACCGCGCTGTACTCGCTGGGATTTCGCCGCCGCAGTTGGGCGGCGCTGGACACCGTGCAGCAAAAACGCCTGGCCCTGACCGGCAGCGGTCTGGTGCTGGTGGCGGGCATGGCTGCCGGCGCGGTGGCGGCACCGCAGCTTCGCCCCGCCCAGCCCACAGCGGAGGACGTTCCGCAGGAAGAGTGGCCGAAGTCCGAACCGTTGCCCCCGCCGCTTCCCCTGCCGGCGGAGCCTCCTGCGGTGGCACCGGATCCGGACCTGGCGGAGACCAACGTTTTGAGCGGGATGCCGCACTCCGGCACGTCGCTTGCCGGTGCCGCGTGTGCCACGCCGGGGGATGCCCGCGGCCTGGGCGATGCGGACTACCGGTGCACACAGGACGACGCCGGGCGCCTGGTCTGGATGGAGCGGGCCGCCGCCGAACGGCTGGCAGCGCAGCGGGCGGAACG